>DATLBC010000064.1:0-47870 GCA_035527095.1 Ilumatobacteraceae bacterium
GAGAAGGTGAATCCGTGCAACGCGCCGCCGAATCGGGCGGTGGTGATCAGGACCCAGTCCTCTTTCGCCTTGGAGAGCTGCCCAGCGCTGAACGCCTCCTCCATCGACGCCAGTTCGTCGAGGTCGGAATCGGTCAGGGCCGCAGCGTCGTTGGTCGAAACGTCCAGTGCCATTCGCCCTATTCTACAGCAGCACCGCCTCATGCCCGAAGGCCATGCGAAGTTCCCCGACCGAACGGTCGAGATCGACCCGGAATTCGTCGGCGAGCTTGAGCACTTTGCCCTGCCCAATATCGACCATCACCACCGAGTCTCCGGGGTGTTCGCGCAGGATCCGCTTCAGCCGCTGGATCTTCAGTTCATCGAGTGCCGCCGAGGGCAAACGCAGCCGCAGCGGCGCTGCTGGACCGTCGCTGAGCCCGGACAGCACGGTGACAGTCTGGCCGATCAGGCCGAACCGTGACTCGTCGCGCCGATCGAGCCGGCCCTTCACCGCAACGATCAGATCGTCTTCGAGCTTGTGGCCCTGTTCGGCGAGCGTCCGCGGGAAGATCGTCACCTCGATCGAGGCATCGAGGTCCTCGAGGAGGAAGACCGCCATCTGATCGCCTTTCTTGGTGAACTTGCGAGCGAGGTTCGTGATCACGCCGCCCACCACGACGTTCGCGCCGTCTTCCATCGTCTGCAGGTCGAGCACCGACTGTTCGACCTTGCGGCGCAGCGCCGCCTCGACACCGAACAGCGGGTGGTCGGACACGTACAACCCGAGCATCTCCTTCTCGTAGCGGAGCTGCTCGGTCTTGTCGAAGGCGAGGTCGGGGATCTCGGTCCGCTCGTCGAAGCCGTCTCCTGAACTGCCCTCGGCGTCCGCATCGGCATCACCCCAGTCACCGAAGAGACTCATGACGCCCTTCTCGCGCTCGCGACGACGCTTGACCGTGGTGTCGATGATGTGCTCGAACACCGTCAGCAGTCCGCGTCGTGTGTGACCGAGATTGTCGAAGGCTCCCCCCTTGATCAGCGACTCGATCGTGCGCTTGTTCAAAACCGGCTCGGGAACGCGCTCGACGAAGTCGTGGAAGCTCGTGAACTGGCCGTTCTCCTCGCGCTCGCCGATCAACAGCTCGACGAGCGCTTCGCCGACGTTTCGCACCGCAGACAACCCGAAGGTGATCGCGCCCGGGCTACCGACTGCCAACGTCACGCCCGGGGGCAGTTCGTCGGGGGCCAGCGCACCGAAGTTCGACATCGACCGGTTGACGTCGGGTGGCAGCACCTTGATGCCCATCGACCGACAGTCGCTGAGGTAGGTGGCGGCCTTGTCGAGGTTGTTCTTGACGCTGGTGAGCAGACACGCGATGTACTCGACCGGGTAGTGCGCCTTCAGGTAGGCGGTCTGGTAGGTGACGAGTCCGTAACCGAACGTGTGGCTCTTGTTGAAGGCGTAGTCGGCGAACTTCTCGATGATGTCGAACAACATCGGTCCGAGTTCGGTGCCGTAGCCCGTGCGCTCGACACCGGCCTCGAATGCATCGCGTTCCTTGGCCATCAGCTCGCGGATCTTCTTGCCGCAGGCCTTGCGCAGGTTGTCGGCTTCGGCGAGCGAGTAGCCGGCGAACTTCTGCGCAACGCGCATCACGCTCTCCTGATAGATCATCAGGCCGTAGGTGTCGCCGAGCACGTCCTTCGCGTCCTCGTGGAAGTACTCGACCGGTTTGCGCTCGTTCTTGCGATCGGCGTAGTCGTAGTGCATGTTGACGCTCATCGGCCCCGGCCGATAGAGCGCGAGCACAGCGGAAACGTCCTCGAAACTGTTCGGCGCCATTGCCTTGAGCAACTGCCGCATCGGCGGCGACTCCAACTGGAACACGCCGACCGTCTCACCCTTCGACAGCAGATCGAACGTGGTCTGATCGTCGAGCGAGATCTCCTCGACCACGAAGTCGGGATCTCGTTGCGCCTGGATCATCGCCTCGGCGTCGGTGATCACATCGAGGTTTCGCAGCCCGAGGAAGTCCATCTTCAGCAGGCCGAGGTCCTCGACGCCGTGCATTTCGTACTGAGTGACGACCGGTGCGTCGGCGGGGTCCTGGCCGGATTCCGGCTTGCGCTGGATGGGGACGTAGTCGGTGACCGGATCCTTCGTGATCACCACCGCCGCGGCGTGGATGCCGTCGGAGCGCTTCAGTCCCTCGAGACCACGAGCGACGTCGATCACACGCTTGAGATCCGAGTCGGTGTCGTACATCGCCCGCAGATCGGCAGCGGCCTTGTATCCGTCGGCATACTTCGGGTTCTGCTCGAAGCAGTACTTCAGCGGTGTGTCGCGCCCCATCACCATCGGCGGCATCGCCTTGGCCAGCTTGTCGCCGACGCCATACGGGTAGCCGAGCACGCGGGCGGCGTCGCGCACGGCGTTGCGAGCCTTGATGGTGCCGAAGGTGATGATCTGCGCTACGTGGTCGCGTCCGTACCGCTCGGCGGCGTAGCGGATCATCTCGTCGCGGTAACGCGAGTCGAAGTCCATGTCGATGTCGGGCATCGACACGCGGCTCGGGTTGAGGAACCGCTCGAACAGCAGGTCGTACTTGATCGGGTCGAGGTCCGTGATCCACAAGCAGTACGCGACCGCGCAGCCTGCGGCCGACCCTCGCCCGGGGCCGACACGGATCTTGGCGTCGCGTGCGTGCTTGATCAGATCCCACGTGATCAAGAAGTACGAGGCAAACCCCATGTCGTTGATGACCTTGAGCTCGTAGCTGAGCCGCTCGACTGCTTCGTTCGGGAGCTGATCGCCCCACCGCTTCTTCGCGCCTTCCCACGTGAGGTGCTCGAGGTACGACGCGTCGTCGAACCCCTCCGGCACCGGGAAGTTCGGAAGCAATGGCTTGCCGAACTCGATCTGGAGGTCGGCGCGTTCGGCGATCCACAGCGTGTTGTCACACGCCGAGGGCACTTCGCGGAACAGGTACCGCATCTCGGCTGCGGTCTTCAGGTAGTGCTCGCTGCCCTCGAACTTGAAGCGCTTCGCGTCGGACAGCAACGCCCCCGTCTGCACACACAGCAGCGCGTCGTGGGCTTCGTGGTCTTCCTGGTGCGTGTAGTGGCTGTCGTTGGTGGCGAGCAGCGGTGCGCCGATCTTCTTCGCGATCTCGATCAGCTTCGGGTTCGTCTCGCGCTGCGCGGGCAGGCCGTGGTCCTGCAGTTCGTCGAAAAAGTTGTCGCGTCCGAAGATGTCCTGCAGCCGGGCCGCCTTCTCGATGGCACCCTTGTCGTCACCATTGAGCAGCGACTGCAACACGTGACCGCCGAGACAGCCGGTGGTGGCGATCAGCCCGTCGGAGTACTTCTCGAGCAGCTCCCAGTCCATGCGGGGCTTGTAGTAGTAGCCCTCCATGAACGCGAGACTCGACAGTTGGATCAGGTTGCGGTAGCCGGCCTGGTTCTCGGCGAGCAACGTCAGGTGGTAGTAGAGCTTCTTGCCGCCCTCGGTGTCGCCGCCCGAGTCGTCGAGGCGACCACGGCGGGTGGGACGCTCGCTGCGATGATCGTGGGCCATGTAGGCCTCGGTGCCGATGATCGGCTTGATGCCCTGCTTGTTGCACTCCTTGTAGAAGTCCAACGTGCCGTACATGTTGCCGTGGTCGGTCATCCCGATCGCCGGCATCCCATCGGCCACCGCCTTGGCAACCATCTCGTCCAACCGCGCCGCCCCGTCGAGCATCGAGAACTCGGTGTGGACGTGGAGGTGGGTGAAGGAATCGGACACGGATCTCGTTCTGGAATTACTCGGATGTTGTTTCGGCGACGTTAGCGCGTACCGAGCGCTCTCGGCTCAGAGGTACGTGCCTGGACGATCCGAGCCCGGTTGCTGAGGGTTCGGCTGCATCTCAGCGCCGCCGGGGAGTTGGCGCATCTCCTGGAGCTGGCGTTGGGCCGCGAACTGTTGCGCCATCAACGTGGCCTGGATGCCGTGGAAGAGGCCCTCGAGCCAGCCGACCAGTTGGGCCTTTGCGATGCGCAGCTCCGACTCGCTCGGGATCTCACCGTCCTCGAACGGGAGGGCCAGCGAGGCCAGTTCCGCTCGAAGGTCGGGCGACAGCGCCTCGGACAGCTCCGCCACCGACCGCTCGTAGATCTCCGCGAGGCGTTCACGCGACGCCTCGTCGAGCGGTGCCGCCCGAACCTCCTCCAGGAGCTGTTTCACCATCGAGCCAATCCGCATCACCTTGGCCGGCGACGTCACCGACTCCTCTTCGACCATCGCAGCGGCGGCGGCGTGGGCGTCGTGGGCGTCGGCGTCGGCGTCGGCGTCGGGAACGATCCCTTCGGTGATCTCATCAGGCTGCAGCGACTCGTGGGTCTCGAACATGTCTCTCTTTCTACCGATCGATCAGGCGAGCGCCCCGACGAGCGGAACGTTCACCTCGGCCGATGTCAGCGAGCCATGGCGACAGATCAACTCGAACGGTCCCGAATCGGCCGGGTCGTGGAAGCTCACCGGCTCGTGTGCGACCAACGCCACGTCGCCGAGGCGCGCCCGCACCTCGGGAGCCATCGTCGACCCGAACCAGTGCTCATCCAGCGTCTGCTCCTTGGTCACGACCCAGGCGAGGTGACCGACTTCGTCGCGTGCTGCGGCCGCGATGTCGTCGACGGCGCCCTTGGCTGCGTGCAACCAGCGGAACCGGCCCTCGCCCGACTGGAACGTGACCGACGTCAACAACGCCGGTGACGGAGACACCAGGCGGTCCCCCACGTGCACCTGTCCGTGGTCTGCGGTCACCAGCAGGGCGGTCCCCGGCGGGAGCGACTCCAGCACATCGCCGACCAGGCGGTCGGCCGCGCGCAGCTCCGCCTCGTAGAACGGACCGAAGCCTCGCTCGTGAGCAATCTTGTCGATCCCGCCGTAGTAGCAGTACACGAATCGCTCGCCGGATTCGATCTCGGCGCGGGCCTGAACCGCGATCGACGACGCAGCGCGCCAACCAACCGGATCGCACCCGCGCAGATGCGCCTCAGAGAATGCCGACGACTGGAGCTCGGCGATGCTCACCACCGGCACCGTCTGCCCGAGGAACGGTTCGAACGGCTGGACGTCGCGAGGCGGACGCGAACGTCGCACCGCTTGGTCGCCGACCGACCAGCGCAGCACGTTCATCACCTCGCCGCCGACCACGATCCGGTACCCGATCAGACCGTGCTCGGCCGGCGTGAGCCCGGTCGTGATCGAGGTCAGCGCCGTGGCCGTGGTCGTCGGAGCCACCGTATGGATCGCGCCGCCGACCATCGACGCCACCGTCGGCATCAGTGCACGGTGTGCCTGCAACTGGTCCCAACCCAAACCGTCGAGCACGAACACGACCACCGCCCTCGCGGACGCCACCGGTTCCGGCATCCAGGCCGGCAGGCCGCTCGACCACGACGACGGACCGAGCAACGCAGGAATCACGCCTCGAACGTTTGCACCGGCGTAGTCCGGAATGATCGGGCCGTCCGCGCCAGCGCTCCTCGTCACGCGAGCAGTCCACCACGTTCCTTCACCTCGCGACAAGCACAACCCCCAGAAGCTGAGCTGGCCGGGCCGAATGACTAACGTCGTCATGTGCGCATCTCGACCCGCGGTGACTACGCCTGCCGTGCCCTGCTGTCGCTGGCGCTGCATTCCGACGAGCAAGGGCCGACGTCCGTACGCGACATCGCGGACCGCACTGCACTCCCCCAGCCCTATCTCGAGCAGATTCTGCTCGCGCTCAAGGGCGCGGGGCTCGTCAAGTCCAAACGCGGTGTCGGCGGCGGCTACATCCTCGCTCGCGATCCTGCCGACATCCGCCTCTCCGAGATCGTGTCAGCGGTCGACGGCCCGATCACCCTCGGCGACTTCGGCCAACCACACCAGGACGGCGCGTGCGACCACGAAGGCCAATGCGTGCTGCTGGGCATCTGGAACCAGGCAGGCGATCACATGCGCGTCTACCTCGAGGGGTTCACGCTCGCCGGCATCGCTGCGATCGCCCGTGGCGACGCCCCCTGGCCGTAATCGTCGGTTCGGGCTCAATCATTGGTTCGGCCCCACCACACGTCTGTGCGAGACAATCGGCGCGGCAACCTCACTGCCCCACCGATGAGCCAAACATCCGTATACGGTCGGCTCGCTCATCGCACGGCGGCTCGCCGGGCGTGGTTCAGACTTCGGCGGCGTCGAGCCAGGCCTGGAGATCCGGTGCGAGGGGGCTGGTGAACGTGACGCGTTCGCCCGTGGTCGGATGATCGAATGCCAATTCTGCGGCATGGAGGAACGGGCGGGTCAGCCCCAAGGTCGGGCGGCGCTGGCTGTAGGTCGGATCGCCGACGAGCGGATGATTGATCGACGACAAGTGCACACGGATCTGATGCGTGCGGCCCGTCTCGAGGCGGCATTCGAGGCGCGACACCAATGCAGGGCTGCTGTAGGTGCCGACCACGCGGTAGTCGGTTCGCGCCGGGCGGCCTCCGGCGACGACGGCCATCTTCAACGGATCCCCGCGATCGCGCCCGATCGGCGCATCGATGATGCCGTGCGGCGCGTCGGGCACGCCCCACACCACCGAGTCGTAGCGTCGAGTTGCGCTGTGGTCGGCGAACTGCTCGATCAACAGCTCTGCAGCCTGATCGGTACGCGCCACGACCAGCAGCCCGGAACTCCCCGCGTCGAGCCGATGAACGATGCCGGGACGAATCGGGTCGCCTCCCACGCCCTCGAGTTCCGGGTAACGGGCCAGTAGCCCGCTGACCAGTGTCCCGTCCATGTTGCCCGCTCCGGGGTGCACCACCAGACCCGCAGGCTTGTCGACGACGATGACGGCATCGTCCTCGTAGATCACGCCGAACTCGACCGAATCGTCGGCGGTCGGCATCACCGGCTCGGGAATCGCGCGCGGGTCGACCTCGACGGTTTGGCCCTCCTGCAGACGCACCTTGCCCGACGACGCAGCACCGCCATCCACGCGCACGCCGCCCGCGGCGATCGTCGCCGCCGCCTCGGCCCGACTCAGGTCACCGATCAATGCGACGATCCGATCCAGTCGCTCGCCAGCGAGCGCTGCCGGCACGGACTCGGTGATCATCCGACGCCTCCGGGGTTCTCGACCTGATCAGCCGGGCGCTCGCTCGGCTCGTCGTGACGATGCGCGCGTGCGCTCAGGATGCTGCTCAGGATCAGCAACACCGCACCGACGTTGACGGCCATGTCGGCGACGTTGAAGATCGGGAACCACTGGAAGTCGATGAAGTCGACGACCGCCCCGCGAAGGAACCCGTCGTCACCTCTGAACAGTCGGTCGATCAGGTTGCCGGCGGCACCACCGATCAGCAGACCCATCCCGATCGTGCTCATCGTGCTCGCCTCGCTGCGCAACGAGACCAATAAGTACACGATGACGATCGTAGCGATCACGCCGATCACGGGGCCGAAGCCTTGGCCCTGGCCGAACGCCATGCCGTTGTTGAACGCCAGGTTCAGCCGCAGCGTCCAGAACAGATCGATCTCGCGATCGGTGCCGAGCGATGTGACCGCCCAGTGCTTGGTCAGTTGGTCGACGACGACGACCGCAACCGCGATGGCGACAGGCGCCCGCCACGCACGGACAGCCGGCATGATTCAGCGCGGGCCGACGCCGCTGACCTTCTCTGCCGCGAGGACCGTGGTCTCGGGAATCGCTTCGAGACGTTCGCGCGGGATCGGTTGGCCCGACACCTCCGAGTAGCCGTAGGTGCCCTGTTCGATTCGCGCCAGTGCTGCGTCGATCTCGAGGATCGTCTGGCGGGACTGCGTGGACAGCACGCGATCGAGATCACGTTGGACGACCATCGTGTCGCCTTCGCCGCCTTCGTCGTCGAACTGCACGTCGCCCATCTCGCCGTCTTCGATGATGCTCGTCGCCTCGTCCTCGAGCCGGGTCGCTCGCGCAACTTCGGCGACGCGGCGTGCCTGCAACTCCTCGCGCTGCTCCTTGAGGAACTTCACATCGAAATCCTTCGTGTACGCAATGCCATCTTTCGTGTGGCCCCGAGGCGCTGGGATCTCGACGCGCTCGAACTTGGCGTTCGACAGCAACGACGGGGTCAAGCTCGTCACTCCTGGTTGCTTCGGCTTACGCACGACCGGCGCTGCGGCCCGCTTCGTTGCCGGGGCGTTGACTGCCGGGGTCTTCTTGGCCGGGGCCTTCTTGGCCGGGGCCTTCTTGGCCGGGGCCTTCTTGGCCGGGGCCTTCTTGGCCGGGGCCTTCTTCGCAGGGGCCTTCTTCGCCGGGGCCTTCTTCGCCGGGGCCTTCTTCGCCGGGGCCTTCTTCGCAGGGGCCTTCTTCGCAGCAGCCTTCTTCGCAGCAGCCTTCTTCGCCGGGGCCTTCTTCGCCGGGGCCTTCTTCGCAGCAGCCTTCTTGCCCGCGGCCTTCTTCGCCGGGGCCTTCTTCGCAGCAGCCGTGGTGGCAGAACTCGTCTTTTTCGATGCGGCCATGGTGCGCTCCTCTGGGCAGTGTGAGCGCCGGACTCTACCGGCTACCCGCCCAGATCGGCCGGACGACCGGCCTGCAGATCACCGGCTGACAGCGACCGTGATCACCGGCTCTGCGCCGGCTTCACCGTCGACCCGTTCGGTACGCACGTCGGTTGCCAACGTCTCACCGGCGATCAGATCCCGGTGCGCGTCGATCGCGTCGATCCATTCATCGCCCGCGGACACCGAGAGCTCGATCCGATCGGACACGTCGAGGCCGGCGTCGCGACGCGCCTGCTGGGCGAGGCGCACGAGATCGCGGGCACGGCCCTCGATCTCGAGTTCCGGAGTCACCTCGATGTCGAGGGCGATCACCCCGGCATGGGCACCGAGGCCGGCGCTGGCCTGATCTCCAGAAGCCACCAGCTCGAGGGCGTACTCCCCTGGCTCCAACGTGACGCCGCCGACCGTCACGAGGTCACCGGCCACGGACCAGTCGCCCGCCTTGTGGGCCCTGATCACCTGCTGGACGTCCTTGCCCAGCCGCGGACCGAGTTTCGCCGGCACGAGCTGGAGCCGCTCGGTCGCCACCGAAGCCACATCGGTCGTCAACTCGACCTCGCGAACGTTCACCTCGTCGGCGATGACGTCGACGAAACCCTCGAGCCGATCCGCGTCGGCGGATGCCACGGTCACACGATTCAGCGGCAGCCGCACCCTTCGTTGGTGTGCTTTGCGCACCGACAGCGTGGCCGAGCAGACATCGCGCACCAGGTCCATCGTGTCGACGAGGTCGTCATCGGCGGGAAGTTCGTCGGGATCCGGCCAGTCGGTGAGGTGAACGCTGGTGGCACCTCCTTCGCCACCATGGAGTCCTCCATAAATCTCCTCGGACAGCAACGGCAGCAGCGGCGACGCCACACGAACGAGCACGGACAGCACCGTGTGCATCGTGTCGATCGCATCGTGGTCGCCCGCCCAGAAACGGTCACGGCTGCGACGGACGAACCAGTTGGTGAGCACGTCGAGGTGTTCGCGCACGATCTGACAGGCGGCAAACAGGTCGTACGCGTCGAGGGCATCGGTCATGTCGGCCACGAGCGCCCGGGTCTTGGACAGCACGTATCGGTCGAGCACGTTCGACGAGTCGGTCCGGATGACACCTTGGTAGTCGGCGGCGTTCGCGTAGAGCGTCAGGAAGTACCACGAGTTCCAGAGTGGCAACAGGACATGGCGCACCGTGTCGCGCATGCCGTCCTCGGTGACCATGCCGTCTCCTCCGCGCAGGATCGCCGACGACAGGAGATGCCACCGCATTGCGTCGGCCCCATGAGTGTCGAACATCTCGCGAGGGTCGGGGTAGTTGTTGAGGCTCTTCGACATCTTGCGGCCGTCGTCGCCGAGCACATTGCCGTGGCTCACACAGTTGGCGAACGCGGGTCGATCGAACAGTGCCGTTGCGAGAACGTGCAGGGTGTAGAACCAGCCGCGGGTCTGGCCGATGTATTCAACGATGAAGTCACCCGGGTAGTGGTGTTCGAACCAGTCCTGGTTCTCGAACGGATAGTGCACCTGGGCGAACGGCATCGAACCCGACTCGAACCAGCAGTCGAGCACCTCGGGGACGCGCCGCATCATCGACGACCCGGTGGGGTCGTCGGGGTTCGGCCGCACCAGTTGGTCGACCTCGGGGCGGTGCAGGTCGGTGACGGTGACTCCGAAATCTGCTTCGAGATCGGCGATCGAGCCGTAGACGTCAGTGCGCGGGTACGTCGGGTCGTCCGACTGCCACACCGGAATCGGTGAGCCCCAGAACCGGTTGCGGCTGATCGACCAGTCGCGGGCGTTCTCGAGTCACTTGCCGAAGCTGCCGTCCTTGATGTGCGCCGGCTGCCAGGTGATCCCCCGGTTCAGTTCGACCATCCGGTCGCGGAACTCGGTGACTTTGACGAACCACGACGAGATCGCCCGATACACCAAAGGCTGCGAGCAACGCCAGCAATGCGGGTACGGGTGGTCATAGGTGGCGTGACGCATCACGACGCCACGCTCCTTCAGTTCGCGGATCACGGCAGGGTTGGCATCGAAGACGTGTGTACCGGCCCAGTCGGAGACCTCAGCGGTGTACCGGCCGTGTTCGTCCATCGGACACACCGTGGGGATGCCGGCAGCGTTGGCGACGACCTGGTCGTCTTCACCGAAGCCGGGTGCGAGGTGGACGATGCCGGTGCCGTCCTCGGTGGACACGAAGTCGGCGGCGAGCACCTGGAACGCGTTCGGCGTGTCCGTGAAGTAGTCGAACAGCGGCGCGTAGCGGCGACCGACGAGCTCGGAACCCTTCAGAGTGGCCACCGTGGTCGCCTCGCCGAGCTCGGCGACGTACGCACCCAACAATGCCTCCGCCAGGATGTAGCGAGTGCCGTCGAGTTCGACGACGACATAGTCGATGTCCGACCCGACGGCGAGCGCCAGGTTCGACGGCAGTGTCCACGGCGTGGTGGTCCATGCGAGCATCCGTTCGCCGGACTCGAGTTCGAATCCCACGGTCAACGCGGGATCCTGTCGATCGCGGTAGACGTCGTCCATCCGAGTCTCGGTGTTCGACAGTGGGGTCTCGCACCGCCAGCAGTACGCGATCACGCGGAAGCCCTCGTAGATCAGCCCCTTGTCCCACAGCGTCTTGAACGCCCACATCACGCTCTCCATGTACGAGAGATCGAGGGTCTTGTAGTCGTTGTCGAAGTCGACCCAGCGGGCCTGACGGGTGACGTAGTCACGCCAATCGTCGGTGAATTGCAGGACGCTGGTCCGGCATGCGTCGTTGAACCTGTCGATGCCGAACGCCGTGATGTCGGGATGGCCGGAGATCCCGAGCTCCTGCTCGGCTTTGACCTCCGCCGGCAGCCCGTGACAGTCCCAACCGAAGCGCCGTTCGACGCGGCGGCCCCGCATGGTCTGATATCGAGGAATCGCGTCCTTGACATACCCGGTCAGCAGGTGGCCGTAGTGCGGCAATCCGTTCGCAAATGGCGGCCCGTCGTAGAAGACGAACTCGTTCGAGCCGTGCTCACCAGCAGCGCGCTGGTCGATCGAGGCCTGGAAGGTGTCGTCTTTCGCCCACCGAGCGAGGATGTCCTCTTCGAGTCGGGGAAAGCTCGGCCGGGGGTCGACGTCTGGGTAGGCCACGCCACGATGCTACCGACGCGGCCCGAACCCCGGACCAGAGGTTGGAGCGAGAGCAACCGCTCTCAGGAGCGGTCGTCGTCGAACGAGAACCGGAAGTCGTCCTCGTCGCGATCGGTGCCCTCGGCATCGACCACCGGCATTGCCTGTGTGGGCTCGTCGACTGCGTCACCCCACGGGTCGTCGGCATTCGACGTCTCGTCGCGCACGGCTTCGCCCTCGGCGATGTCCGCCACGATCACCAGCTCGTCGGAGATCGGCTCGGCGTCGTCGGCCAGGTCCACGCCACCATCGGGCGAGCCCGTCGCACCCGCGTCGGGCTCGTCGTCGGAGGCGGACAGCAACGGCGGTCGGGCCTCGCCGAGCCCGCCGGGAACGCGTTCGGTGATGTCGACGATCGACGTTGCTGCTTCGCGGAGCCGATTGCGTTGCTCGGTGAGGAACAACTCGAGTTGTTCGACATCGGCTTCGAGGAAGTCGCGGCGAGCCTTGAGGGCTTCGACTTCGCCGGCGATGGAGATCCGTTCTGCTTCGCCGACGCGTCGGGCCTCCGATCGGGCCTCGTCGACGAGCTGCGCTGACATCACGCGCGTGGAATCGAGTGTGTTCGCCGCCTCGTCGTTTGCTGCACCAACGATCCTGGCTGCCTCACCGCGAGCCTCGGCGACCGCGGTATCGGCAGTTCGCTGGGCGAGGAGCAGCGTGCGGCTGATCGTCTCGGCCTCGTCGACAGATGCATCGACCGGAGCAGGCGCCGCATCAGCGCCGGATGCTGACACCTCCTGCAGGCGGGCGACCGCAGCACGTGCTCGAGCCTCCATTGCGGTCGACTGGTTCTGCGCTCGTTCGAGCTCGTCGGCAACGTCGTTCAGGAAGACCTTGACCTCGTCCGGGTCGGCGCCCTTGCGGACGGTCTTGAACTCCGCGCTCCTGACGCGTTGTGGACTCATCTCCATGGTGTACTCCTGTGTCGTCAGTCGTCGTAGTCGTCGTACCGAACGGCTCGCGGTGCCGGCGGCTTCAGGAGGTAGACGCCGGTTGCGACCTTCTCCATCGAGCCGTCGAGCGCGTAACAGATGCCACTTGCGAAGTCGATCAGGCGGCGAGCGACCTCGCGTTCGGTGCCCTCGAGATTCATGATGACAGGCTGGCCGTCCTTGAACTTGTCCGCGACCTCTTGGGCCTGGTCGAACCGACGCGGCCTCACGGTGTGGGGCTCCATGGATCCTCCCGGAACGCTGTGCAGGTTGGGTTGCGGTGTCTGAGTCGGCCTGACCTGGACACCGGAGTCGTCCGAGCGTCCATTGGCCGCCCGGCGTGACGGAGAGGCGTCGAAGTCTCGGGACGGGAAACTCGGCCGGGCCGACACGGTGCGAACCGTCGGCTCCTCCTCGGGCTCCCAGCCACGCTGGTTCGAGCCCGAGCCGGCGGGACGCGCTTCACCGTCTCGTGTCCCACGAGTTGGGCGCGCCGGTTCCACCGGCTCGTCGTAGTCGTCGTAGTCGTCGTACGCATCGTCGGGACCGAGACCCAGGTAGTCCATGGTCCGTTTCCAGAGTGACATGCATTCCCTCCTGCGGGGCGCAGGCTAGCCCAGCGTGCGCCCGACGAGGTGGACGCCCAGCACGGTTTCCCGATCAGGACATCGCCGTCGGTCGAGGTGGTCGCTCCCCGAACAGCGCTGTGCCCACTCGGACCTCTGTACTGCCCTCCGCCACGGCGACCTCGAGGTCGCCGGACATCCCCATCGAGCAGACATCAAGGCCCAGATCATCGACCAGCCCACGAACCTCGCGGAACCCGGATCGCGCTGCCTCGCCGTCACCACCCGTGGGCCCGACAGTCATCAGCCCGCACACCTGCAGTCCGTGCCCAGCCGCGCGATCGACGAGGGCCGCCACGTCGCCGACGTGACACCCGCCCTTGGCCGGATCTCCGGTCGTGTCGACCTGGACGAGCACTCGCGCTCCGGGGTCGCGCTTCGCAACCTCGTCGACCAACGATGCTCGATCGAGACTGCACCACACGTCGACCAGACCGACCAGGAGCCGGACCTTGTTGCGTTGCAGCCGTCCGATGAAGTGCACCTCGGGGTGGAGCTGTTCGATGGACGAGCGCTTCTCGAGCAACTCCTGGGCGTAGTTCTCGCCGATGGCATCACAGCCGCCGGCGACCGCCGCAGCGACCGCCTCCGGCCCGAACCCCTTGGTCACACCGACCACGGCCACATCGTGGGTCCACGACCGCTCGACAGCGTCGATCCTCGAACGCAACGCAGCGACGCGTGTTCGCGCCGCATCGGGATCGATCATGGTTCCTCGAACCAGGCAAGGAGCGCGTGGCGTTCGGTTTCGGACCTGATGCGATGGGAACGAAACCGTCGGTCGCAACCCGTGCAGGTTCCGACCACGTCCAGCCCGACGCCTCGACGCGCGAGGCCGGCGGTGACGGCCGCTGGAACGTCGAGCGCTTGCGTGGCCCAACGGGTCGATCCGGACACCTCGCATCGTGACGCTCCGACGCCGCCCGCCACGAGATCGAGATCCGCGGTTCCGAACTCGTAGCAGCAGGCGTGGATGCATGGTCCCAGCACTGCGGCGGCCACGTGAGTGCCCGTCGACTCGATGGCATCGACCGCGACGTCGAGCACACCGGCAGCGAGTCCCCTCCAGCCACCGTGGGCGACCACGCGGGCGGCTCCATTCGCTCCGAACAGGGCGAGTGGCGCACAGTCGGCGGCCCAGACCGCGAGCGTCTCGTTCGATCGGTCGGCGACGAGGACGTCACCGACCCCGGCGGTTGGCCATGACATGACGGCGAGCGAATCGATCGCCACGACGTCGGTGCCATGCACCTCGTCGAGCATCACCCAGCGCGTGCCGGTCAGCGCGTGCTGGCGTCGAAGCAATTCGGCGGGATCGACCAGATCAGGACGGACATCACCATCTGTGCACTCGGTCACCGCAGCGACAGCGACACCTCCGTCGATCGCGCGTCGAAGAAGTTCCTGCATCGACGGGAGCGATCGTTCCGCGGCGTCCTATTTCAGGAATGACGGAACATCGAAGTCGTCGTCGTCGGCGTCGTCGGCCAGCGGGTCCTCGTCGTCATCCGATCCGAAGAGCTCGGTGATACGCGTCGAGGCCGTTCGCGGACCGTCGTCGCCCGTGGTGCTGCGCAGCGGCGAAGCGTCGTCGAGGCGATCGAATCCGGCAGCGATGACCGTGATGCGGACTTCGTCGCCCATCTCGTCGTCGATCACCGTTCCGAAGATGATGTTCGCATCCTGATGCGCGACACCGTGGATGATCTCGGCGGCTGCATTCATCTCGAACAACCCCATGCCCGAGGGCCCGGTGATGTTGAGCAACACCCCGCGGGCTCCGTCGATGGCCGACTCGAGCAGCGGGCTGGAGATCGCAGCCTTGGCGGCAGACACGGCGCGGTCGTCGCCGCTGGCCTGACCGATGCCCATCAGTGCCGAACCGGCGTTGGACAGCACCATCTTCACGTCCGCGAAGTCGGTGTTGATGAGGCCTGGCGTGGTGATGAGGCCGGTGATGCCCGACACGCCCTGCAGGAGCACCTCGTCGGCCATCTTGAACGCGTTGAGCACACTGGTCTTGTCGTTGGCGACGGTGAGCAGTCGATCGTTCGGGATGACGATCAGCGTGTCGACCTTCTCCTTGAGCTTCTGCACGCCGTTGTCGGCCTGGACCGCGCGGCGGCGACCCTCGAAGGAGAACGGTCGTGTGACGACGCCGATGGTGAGCGCGCCGGCCTCTCGTGCGATCTCGGCGATGACAGGAGCCGCACCGGTTCCGGTACCGCCGCCCTCGCCGGCGGTGATGAACACCATGTCGGCCCCGCGCACCATTTCCTCGATCTCGTCGTGGTGCGCTTCGGCAGCGGAACGACCCACTTCGGGATCGCTGCCGGCGCCGAGGCCACGCGTGAGGTCTCGACCGACGTCGAGCTTGACATCGGCATCGCTCATGAGCAATGCCTGCGCATCGGTGTTGACAGCGATGAATTCGACGCCTTTGAGCCCGGCGTCGATCATCCGGTTGACGGCGTTCACGCCACCACCGCCGACGCCGACGACCTTGATCACGGCGAGATAGTTCTGCGGAGCGCCGACCATCAGCGGGTCCTCCAAGTGTGTTGGTTCATGATTCGGATCGTTTCAGCCGTGCAAGCGTGTGATGCAAGCGGACAATGGGAGCAGACGTTGCTGGACACATCCTGTCAGGTCCGGCGTCCACAAGTGTGGACGCTCACCGTACCGTGACTTCCGACGTCGAGACGTCGATCACCGTGACCGGCTTGGTGCCGACGTCGTCGAGCGTTCGTTGCAGCCGCACGAGCTTCTCGATCTGGGCATTCTCGCCCAGCGCGGTACCGAAGCGTACCTCGACCGGCCCCCGATCGCTGGTGAGCACGATGACGAGATCGGAGCCGTCGGCGGTCACGAGCATCGACTCGACACGACTGCGAATGTCCGGCGTGAGCTTGGTCACGAGCGACGCCGCCGACGAGTAACCGATCGAGGCGAACTGACCTGGGGCGACGTCGAGGGTGTCAGGGCCTGCGATCCACACGAGCGCGACCGGTTGTCCATCGACCGCGGCCAGCACTCGACCATCGACATCGATCACCCGGGCGAGGCCATCGGCGCCCATCATCGCCGCCACCGGGGTTCGCTCGCGGATCTCGATCGATGCCGAGTTGGGAAACGAGGTGGAGACCCGGGCGTCTTCCACCCACGGGATCGCCTCGAGCTGGGCCTCGACCTTCGCGGTGTCGACCAACAGCACGGCAGTCCCACTCAGGTCGTCGACCACTGCGTCGAGGGCGGCCTGGTCGGCGTACACGGCACCGGTGACGCTCACCTCGTCCACAGCGAACATCGACGAGCCGAGCACCGCCAGCACACCGATCGCGACCACGATCACCGTCGCTGCGAGCGCCAGCCACCACAACCGTCGACGATGCTTCGAACGCGTGACACCGATGCGGCGTTGACGGATGCGCGGCTCGATCCCGCGGGTCGAGGCCTCGCTCGGCGAGACCGCATCGCTCTCACCGTCGTCATCGATGAACACTGGCTTCGACCCCGACGAGTCACGCTCGAGTTCGTCGTCGAGGTACGCGACGTCCGGAAGGTCGTCGTCGCCGCCGATCGAGATCGTCTCCCGCGACAGCGACACCGGCTCCGACAGCGAATCCGACTCCGACAGCGGCTGCGACTGCGGCTGCGACTGCGGCTCCGGCTCCGGCCCCGGATC
Organism: Ilumatobacteraceae bacterium; assembly: GCA_035527095.1. Classification (GTDB taxonomy): domain Bacteria; phylum Actinomycetota; class Acidimicrobiia; order Acidimicrobiales; family Ilumatobacteraceae; genus Sva-07. The sequence continues at coordinate 16,944 of DATLBC010000064.1, forward strand.
GTCGAACCCGTCACCGTCCGCGGCAAACGCACGTGAGAGCTCGTCGAGCACAGCATCGTCAGCAATCAGCTCCACGGGCGCCAACGAGTCGTCGTCGGAATCGTGTGAGTTGCTCACATCGGGATCGCGCTGACGTCGCCAACCCATGTCAGAACACGTCTCCTTCGTCGAAGCCGACCAGGCGGATCTCGCTGCGCAACCGGTAGCCACTCGTGGCTTCGACTCGATCGCGAACCTCAGCCATGAGCGCTCGCACATCGTCAGCTCGACCACCGTCGTCGGCCTGAATGAAGTTGGCGTGCTTCTCGGACACCACGGCAGTGCCCAGGCGGTGGCCACGCAACCCGGCAGCGTCGATGAGCGCTCCCGCGCTCACCTCGCCCGGTACGGGATTGACGAAGACCGAGCCGGCATTCTGGCCGCCCGGCTGGTTCGCTCGACGCCAGGAGACGATGTCACCGATCAGGCGAGCAGACTCGTCGGCGTCGCCGCGTTCCAACCGCATCGTCGCGTCGAGCACCACCTGGTGGGGCGGCAACGAGCTCGAGCGAAAGCCCAGACCGAGCTCGGCGACCGACAGCGTTCGCTCGATACCGTCGTCGAGGTCCAAGACTGTGACAGCGACCAACGACGCTGCCATGTCCGAGCCGTGGCCGCCTGCGTTCATCCGAACTGCCCCGCCGACGGAACCTGGTACCCCGACCGCCCATTCGAATCCGGTGAGACCGGCTGCAGCCGTCTTGCGCGCGAGCACGGGGAGCGCCACACCGGCCGAAGCGGTCGCGCTCACGTTCGACACGTCGATGTCGATGGTTGCATCGAGATCTCCGAGACCGATCGCCAACCCGGCAAAACCAGCGTCGGCAACGAGCAGATTCGAGCCGCGCCCGACCACCAAGACGGGCAACCCTGACGCCTGCGCGGCATCGGCAACGGCGGCCAGCTGGCTGCGGTCGGTGATGCGCACGTACACCGCAGCCGGGCCGCCGACGCGGTACGTCGTCATCGGCCCCAGAGCGACGTCGCACTGCACCACGTCGCCGAGGCAGGCGAGTCGGGCGAGCGCCGCGGCCGCGGCGTCGTCAACGGCGGCGGACATCGAGAACCTCTGACGGGAGCGTGGCGATGTCGCCGCAACCCATCGAGATGCAGACATCGCCATCGCGGAGTTCGCCGACGAGGAAGGAGATGAGGTCCTCGCGGCGAGGCAGCCACACGACCCGCCGGGTCGGGTCGGCTTCGGTGACGGCGTTCACGATCAACTTGCCGGTCACCCCCGGGATCGGAACCGTGCCGGATGCATAGATGTCGGTCAGCACGACCAGGTCGGCGCCACCGAACGCCGGACCGTATTCCTGCCACATCTCCTGGATCCGGTGATAGCGGTTCGGCTGGAACACTGCCACGACGCGTTGCCACGAGTCGCCACTCTCGCGTGCAGCACGGATCACGGCGTCGATCTCGGAGGGGAGGTGGGCGTAGTCGTCGACCAATGTCGCCCCGCCGTCGACACCGCGCACGTCGAATCGACGAGCAACACCCCCGAATCTGGCGAGCGCCGTTGCGATGTCGTCGAACGACACGCCAACGCTCAACGCCAGCGCTGCGGCGCCTGTGGCATTGACGACGTTGTGGATGCCGCGCAACGGCAGCGCGATCTCGCCGAGCAGCTCGATCGACTCGTCGCCGTGGCGGCGTGTGAGATCGAACCGGAACGATCCCGACGTGGCGCGCACATCGACCGCGCGAACGTCGCAGTCCACCCCGAGCCCGTAGGTGGAACCCCCATGTCGCCTCGAGAGTTCGGCGCCGATCGGGTCGTCTCCGCAGATCATCTTCGGTCCCTCGATCTGGCCGAGGAAGTCGTCGAAGCCGGCGACGATGCCATCGAACGACCCGTAGTGGTCGAGGTGGTCGGCCTCGACGTTGGTGACGATGGCACCGAAGAGCGGGAGTTCGAGGTGGGTGCCATCGCTCTCGTCGGCCTCGACGACCATCCAGTCGCCATGCGTCCACTGGGCTCCCGTGCCGACGTCGGTGACGTCACCTCCGACGACGAAACTGGGCCGCATTCCGGCCTGAGCAAGGATCAGCATCAGCATCGAGGTCGTCGTGGTCTTGCCGTGGGTGCCTGCGACACCCAACGACTGCGATCGGGCGCACACAGACGCGAGCATGCCGGCCCGGCTCAGTACCGTGACCCCTGTCGTGCGGGCTTCGTCGAGTTCGATGTTCTGTGCCGGAACGGCCGTCGATGCGGTGACGGCGTCGACCCCGTGCACGAGGGAACGGTCGTGGCCGATGTGGACGTCGACCCCCGCAGCGCGCACGCGCTCGAGAACGGGGTGTTCGCGCAGGTCTGATCCGGACACCACATGGCCCATCTCGGCCAGGGCGATGGCGACAGCACTCATGCCGGGCCCGCCCACGCCGACCACGTGGAGCCGGTGCGCGATCGCGAGATCGAGTGGCGGATGTGGGCGCGTCGACGATGGCATCGGCCGGTCGACCAGCGCGTCGATCGCGCGTTGCTGAGACGCCGAGGCACCATGGGCAGCGTGGACAGTGGGGATGGCGATCGCTGGGGACGTCACGATGTCGTTGATGTTATTGCGACACGTTCGATCAAACCTGCCAAGGCGCCGGAACGATGGATCGCTCCGCGGCGGCTGGCTGCATCCGCGAGCTCCTCGCGTCTCGCGGGCTGGGCACGCAACACGTCGATGGTCTCACCGAGCCGGTCCAGTGACCGCTCGGGCAACAGCACGGCCCCACCGACCTCGGACAACCACTCCACGTTGTCGGTCTGGTGGTCGTCCGCCGAGGCCGCCCACGGCACCAAGATCGCAGGAGTGCCGGTGACGGCGACCTCGTGCACGGTACTGGCGCCGCCGCGACCGATCATCAGGTCGCAGGCTTGGTACACCGCAGCCATGTCGGACTCGTAGCCGATCACCTGGTGGGCGACCGCCCCGTCGACGTGTGTCACCGCATCGACAAACCGTTCACCCGTGATCTGACGAACCGCCAGACGCTCGTCGTCGCGGTGCGCGTCGAGGTACGCCGCGATCGCCTCATTCAGTACACCAGAGCCCAGCGATCCACCCATGACAGCGATCGCGAAACGATCGGGCTCGATCCCCAGTGCTCGACGCGCGGCCTGGCGCAAGGTGGCCGAGGTTCGATCGACGTCGAGGATCACCTGACGGACCGGAGCGCCGGTCACCTGGGCGCGGGGCAACGACGAGTTCTCGAAGGCGACCGCACACGCTGCTGCTGAGCGCGCCGACAAACGGCTCGCGCGTCCTGGCGTCCGGTCGTACGACACGACGACCACCGGAATGCCGAGCCGCCTGGCCGCGAAGACCGACGGCATGCTGGCGTACCCACCGACCGACACCACCACGCGGGGATTCCAGCGGCGCATCAATCGGATCGCGGCTCGGGTACTGCGCACCATCTTCGGCACGAACCCCAGGTTGGCTCGAGTCAGTCGTCGCTGCACGCCGACGACGTCGAGGAACTCATGGCCGTAGGGCGTGTCCGGCAGCAAGCGCGTCTCGACGCCCCGCTGGGCGCCGACGTACCGGATGGTGTCGGCGGGGTGGCCGGCGGCCACCAGGGCATCGGCCACGGCAAGCGCCGGCAACACGTGGCCCGACGTGCCTCCACCGGTCACGACGGCGTATGCCTGATCGGTCATCGAGCGTTGATGCGCCGAGCCACGCTCAAGAGCAGCCCCGCCGCAGCCATGCTCACGAACAACGAGCTTCCTCCGGCCGAGAAGAACGGCAGCGTCAGGCCGGTGACCGGCATGAACCCCACGACGCCGCCGATGTTCACGATCGCCTGGACGCCGAACCATGCGGCGATGCCACCGGCCAGCAGCATGCCGAAACGATCGGGAGCAGCGAGTGCGGTCTGGATGCCGAGCGCCAGCAACAAGACGAATCCCCCGATGACGGCAACGGTCCCGACGAGGCCGAGTTCGTCGGCGATCACCGCGAAGATGAAGTCGCTGTGCGCATACGGCAGGTATCCGAGCTTGGCGTTGCTGCCGCCGATTCCCGACCCCGACAGGCCACCGGAAGCCATGCTCAGATAGCCCTGGTAGGTCTGATAGGCGAGATGATCCTTCTCCTCTGCGATGTTCATGAAGGCCGTGAACCGATCGAGCCGGCGAGGGCTGGACACGACGAACAGCAGCCCTGCGCCGATGGCCGCAACGGTCATCCCAGCCAGTGGGGTCAGCGGAACGCCGGCCACCCAGGCGACGCTGAACACGATCGCACCGAGCACCACCGCCGCCCCGAGGTCACCCTGCAACAGACACAGTCCGGCACCGATCGCTGCGATCGCTCCGAGCGGAAACAGCGTTGCGGTGCGGTCGGCGAGGTCGTCGCGACGACGCGTCAGGAGATCCGCAGCAAGGATCACGACTGCGATCTTCAGGAACTCCGAGGGTTGGATGCTGAGCGGCCCGACGCGGATCCACGAACGGGCCCCATTGACGCTTGCGCCGACACCGGGCGCGAACGGCGCAGCCATCGCCGCCACTGCCAGCAGTGTGATCGGGATGACCAAACGCTGCCAACGCCGATACGAGATCTTCACCATGGCGACGAGCGCGATCAACCCGAGTCCGGCCCACATCGCCTGCTTGGCGAAGACGCGATACGGCGAGTGTCCGAGATTGGCCTCGGTCACCGCCGACGCCGACAACACCATGACGAGCCCGAGCATCACCAGCACCGACACCACGCCCGCGATGGCATAGAAGGTTCCCGTCGGTGGGCCGAGCGACTCGGGCTCCGAGCGGGGTGAGCGCGGTGAGCGGGCGAGCCGCTGGCGGACCGAGTCCTCCTTGCTCGGCACCGGGGCACTTCCATGCAGGCGGGTGAGCGTCGCGCGTCGACGGTCGCCAACGCTGATCGTGCTGGTCATCAGGACCCCTCTCGGTTCGAGCTGGTGGTGGACACGGAGCTGTGGGCGCCGAAGCGCTCGAGCACCAATGATCGGAAGTGATCGCCGCGCGCCTCGAACCCCGAGTACTGGTCGAAGCTCGCGCAACCAGGCGACAGCAGGACGGTGGCACCAGGCGCGGCGATACGGCCCGCTCGCTCGACCGCCTCGGCGAGGTCGGCGACGACGTCGACCATCGGAACAGCGGCAAACGCAGCGGCGATCCCGCCCGCAGTGTCGCCGAGTGCGATGACTGCGTCGACGCCGCCCACCTCGGCAGCCATCGAAGTCAGGTCGACGCCCTTGTCGTATCCGCCAGCGATCAGCACGAGATGATCGAAGGAACGAATGGCCGCAGCGGCCGCGTGCGGTGTGGTCGCCTTGGAGTCGTTGTACCAGGACACGTCGCTCCAGGTGCCGACATGTTCGAGGCGGTGCGGCGGGCCTGCGAACGACGCCAGTGCCGAGGAGATCGCCTCGGGGCCGGCGAGTCCCGTCTCGATGACCAATGCAGACGCCGCCAGTGCGTTCGTCAGATCGTGCGGCAGGCTCCGCGTCATGGCCGAGACGTCGGCGATCGTGCCACCCGGACCGACCAGGCGGCCCTCGGCGACGTGATAGTCGGCACCGGACGCCCCGAATGTCAGTGCCCGTGCCGGAGCCGCCTGAAGGCGACGCATCACGACGGCATCGTCGATGAAGCCGATGGCGACGTCGCTCGGACGTTGATTGGCCCACACCTGGGACTTGGCTGCCTCGTAGGTGTCCATCGATCGATGCCAGTTGAGGTGGTCGGGCGCCAGGTTGAGCCAGGCGGCTCCCTCGGCGCGAAACGTCGGCGTCCAGGCGAGGCGGAAGCTGGTGCATTCGACGACGAAGGCATCGAGGTCCATGGCGATCGCATCGACCAGTGGGGTCGAGGTGTTCCCGGCGTCGATCGTTCGCACGCCGGCTGCACGCAGCATCTCGACGGCCAGCAGGGTGGTGGTGGTCTTGCCGTCGGTACCGGTGATCGCCAGCATCGGGCGCGGCCCGCCGGGGCGTTCCTGCTCCCATCGGTAGGCCAGTTCGATCTCCGACACCAGCTCGACTCCGGCCGCATGGGCGACAGCGACCACATCATGGGTCTCGGGCACGCCCGGCGCCGGGCTGACCAGGTCGCATGACCCGACCAGCTCGGCGAGGACCTCGACAGCTGGTCGGTCGTACAGGTCGACGCCGAGTTCCGCCGCGAGGTCGCGGCGTCGTTGGTCGACGTCGTCGTCGGCCACCACGACGTCATAGCCGCGATGCAGGAGCGCCCGCACCGTCGACTCGCCTGCCACGGCGAGTCCGTAGACGAGGGCGCGGGTCACGGCTGCACCTGTGCAGTGAAGTCGGCGATGAAGATGGCGAGCGCCGACGCGACGCAGATCGCCGAGATCAGCCAGAAGCGGATGATCACCGTGGTCTCGGGCCATCCGATCAACTCGAAGTGGTGATGAATCGGCGACATCCGAAACAGGCGCTTCTTGCGGCCGGACGCCTTGAACACGCCCATCTGGACGGCGACCGATCCAGCCTCCATCACGTTGATGCCGCAGATCAGCACAATCAGCAGCGTCGTGTTGAGGGTGAGCGCACAGAATGCCAGGGCCGAACCGATGGCGAGCGCCCCGACGTCACCCATGAAGATGCGCGCCGGAGCGGCGTTCCACCACAAGAACCCCAGGCAGCCTCCGGCGAACGCCGCCGCGAACACGCCCATGTCGAGTGGGTTGACCACCGTCGGATAGATCTCCGGATTACGGAATGCCCAGTAGGAGATGATCGTGAACGCTCCGAACCCCATGAGCGCCGACCCGGACGCGAGTCCATCCAGACCATCGGTGACATTGACAGCGTTCGTGGTGGCCCAGATGATCATGCCGGCCCACACGACCCACACAGCGGTGGGCACCTCGAAGCCGACCGATCCCCTGGTGACGTTGATCGTCTCGGAAATTCCTGTGCCGACGACCAGCCACCAGGCCATCGCGATGCTGGCCAACATGGTGATGTAGTTCTTCTGTTTCCAGAAGATGCCTCGATTGTGCCGCTTGCGCACCTTGATGAAGTCGTCGAGGAAGCCCATCAGCGCCATGAACAGCACGCCGACCCAGACGATCATCGTCTGATCGGAGAAGGAGAGTCCCCGCCGAAGATGAGCAATCAGCCAGCCGACCAAGGCCGCTCCGACGATGGCGAGGCCACCCATGGTCGGCGTTCCCTGCTTGGGCATGTGGTGGTCCGGCCCGTGGTCGTCCTTGCCGAGGATCGGCTGACCCTGTCCTCGCTGACGGAAGAACACGATCAGATATCGGGTGCCGAACAGCGACACGAGCATCGAGCTCGCTCCCGCCAGGATGATGGCGATCACGAACTTGCCTCCAGGCACTGGCGGGCGATCGCCCGATCGTCGAAGTCGATGGTGCGATCAGCGAACTCCTGCGTGGCCTCGTGACCCTTGCCGGCCAGGACCACGACGTCGCCCGACGCTGCGGTCGCAATCGCGTCACAGATCGCCGCCCGGCGCTCGACGATCGTCACGACCCCCGCCGCCGATCCAGGGTCGATCCCGTCGACGATCTCATCGATGATCGTCTGCGGGTGTTCGCTGCGTGGATTGTCGGACGTGATCACGACACGGTCGGCATGACGGCTCGCGACGGCGCCCATCGACGGCCGCTTGGCGCGATCCCGATCGCCGCCGCAGCCGAACACGACCGTCAACGAACCAGCGGCCCCGACAACCCGACGGGCCGCAACGAGCAGCCGCTCGAGGCTGTCGGGGGTGTGTGCGTAGTCCACCACGATCGTCACGCCTCGGCGGCGGCTCTCGTCGGTGTCGACCATCTCGAACCGGCCGGGCACAGCGGGCAACGACGAGACCGCACCGATCGCCACGTCGATGTCGATGCCCAGCTCGACGGCGGTCGTCAGTGCGGCCAGTGAGTTCGAGACATTGAAGTCGCCGCCCATCGGCACCTCCACCGTTCTGCCTCGCCAGACGTACCGATGTGCCGCCGCGGTCACCTCGACCTCGGAGATGTCCTCGGTGCCGTAGGCCACGACTCGGAACTCACGGCCCTCGACGTCGCTCGTCACGGCGTCTGCGATCAGGCGGCCATAGGGGTCGTCGACGTTGATCACGCCGAGATGGGAGAACTCGGGCGAGAACAGCCTCGCCTTGGCACGGAAGTACTCCTCCTGGGAGCCGTGCAGGTCGAGGTGATCGTGGCCGAGATTGGTGAACACCACCGCATCGAACTCGGTTCCGTCGGCGCGGTGCATCGCCAGGGCATGCGACGACACCTCGAGCACCGCTGCGGACTTGCCCGAGTCGACGAACTCACGCAGCATCGCTTGCAGCTCGGGCGCCTCCGGTGTCGTCCGCGGGCCGTGGAGCGTGCCGACGACGCCACAGGGCAGCCCGGCCCCGTCGAAGATCGAGGCCATCAGCGCCGCGGTGGTCGTCTTGCCGTTCGTCCCGGTGATACCGACGGTGTCCAGTGCTCGGCTCGGATGACCGGCCACCTCGGCGCTGATCGGGCCCAACCGAAGTCGGGTGTCGTCGACGATGATCTGGGGCACGTCCGGCAAGTCGAGCAGGTGGTCGGTCAGCACGGCAGTCGCGCCGGCGCGTACCGCGTCGGCGGCAAACGCGTGGCCGTCGAAGTGTTCGCCACGGAGGCAGGCATACAGGGTTCCGGCGGTGGCCGAGCGTGAGTCGTGAACGACCGACCGGATCGTGGCTCCCTGTTCGACGATCATCTTCAGATCGCGCAGGCCCGTGATATCCGAGGTCGACGGCATCGAGGAACTCACGGTGTCTGACAGCCCGTGGCTCCCGGCGTCGGCACGATGCCGAGTTCGTGGATGAGCGTCGGCGCCAGTTCGGCGAACACCGGCGCAGCAGCCGTGCCGCCGAAGCGGTCGTTCGTGCCCGCTGGCGGCTCGTCGACCGAGACCAGCACGGTGACCTGAGGATTCTCGGATGGGAAGAACCCGACGAAGCTGGAGTAGTAGATGCGGTTGCCGTCGGCGTCGAAATAGGTGCCGTTGTCGGCCGCCTTGAACGCCGTACCCGTCTTTCCTGCGATCGACAGGCCGTCGACCTGAGCGAGCGTGGCCGTACCGGAACACACCACGTTGCGCATCATCTCGGTGGTCTGGACGGCCGCTCGTTCGGTGACGACCTCGCGCGCCTCGGATGGCTCGGTCTCGACCACGGTCCCGTCGGGGCCCACGGTCGCCTTGACGAGCTTCGGCGCGACATATGTCCCGCGGTTGGCGATGGTGTTGATCGCAGCGACGAGCTGAAGCGACGTGCTGGACACGCCCTGACCGTAAGCCACGGTGACGCGCTCCGAGCCCCACAGGTCCTCGGGTTGCTTGAGGATCCCCGGGGACTCACCGGGGAAGTCCAGCGCCGTCTTCGAGCCGAGCCCGAATGCGGCCATGAATTCACGATGGCGCTCGCGGCCCATCTCCTGCTGCACGAAGATCGTGCCGATGTTCGACGACTCGGTCAGGATCCGAGCAACCGACATCACCTCGTCCGGATGCTGGTGCGAGTCCTTCAGGAGGTCGTCGTAGTACTGCTTTCGCCACGGCACGACGTACGACGTCTCGGGCGTGACCAGCCCCTCGCTGAGCGAGCTGGCGATGGTGATGACCTTGGCGACCGAGCCGGGCTCGTAGGCGTCGACGGCTGCGAAGTTGCCCGACGTCACCCCGTAGGCGCCCGTCTCGTCATCACGACGAACCGAGGCCATCGAGTAGATCTCGCCGGTGTCGGTGTCCATCGCGATCGCGGTCGCTCCCTTCGCGCCAATCGCCGCGACCTGCTCCAGCAGCACCTGCTCGGTCGAGTACTGGATCGACCGGTCGAGCGTCAGCACGAGATCGTCGCCGGCGACGGGTTGTGCGGTGACGGTTTCCGAACCCGGAATCGAACGTCCACCGGGGGCCACCTCGCGACGCATCTGCCCGCCGGTGCCGGTCAACAGGTCGTCGAACTGGAGCTCGAGTCCCGAAATCCCCACACCGTCGATGTTGGCGCGTCCGATCACGCTGCGCCCCGTGTCGCCACCGGGCATCTCACGGCGGCTCTCCCGGTCGACGTTCACGCCCGGAAGCTTCATCGCGGCGATCTGATCGCCGATGTCGGCGTCGGCCTGGCGGCGCACGAAGACGAAGCCGCGGTCCTTCGTGGCGACCTCGGCGACCAGCTCGGCGACCTCGTCGTCGGTGAGTTCGAGCAGGTCATCGAGGATCTGGACGGTGGCCGGCCCATTGTCGATCAGCTTGGGGTTGATCGACACCGTGACCGCCGGCACCGACATCGCCAGTTCGGCTCCGTGACGATCGAAGACCGTCCCACGCTGTGCAGGAATGGTGACCGATCGGGTCCACTGGTCGGCGGCTGCCGACCGAAGATCGTCGGCCTCGTTGGTCTGCAGGTACGCAACACGGCCGATCAACCCGAACAGGACCGCTCCGATGACGGCCAACGCGAGGATCAACCGGTGACGCGGCGAGCCTGCCCGGAACCTCGACTCCGAACGGCGCGGCGGCTGTGTCCGAACCTTGGCACGAGCCTTCGACGGCGCGCCGGCGGACGTGCGGTGGGGCCGCTGGGCCGTCTTCGGATGCGACGTCGAGTGCGACTTCGTGCGGGCGGGTACCGGCGCATTGCGTGGTGCCGGCGCCGTGCGACGGCGGCTGGTCTCGCGGGCGCGGGTCCCTGTGCTGGTCGAGCGCGCACGCGACGGGCCTGTCGTGTGGCTCCGACTACCCGACGGGACGCCATGGGATCGAGTCGCCGGCTTCACGGAGCGGCCTCTGTCACGCTCTTGACTGCCCGGAACTGATCGAGCGGGTCGGTGTGGATCACGATCCGCACAGCGTTGTCACCGATGGGTCCTGCGGCAGCCAGTTGCCGGGCCACCGCTTCGGGCGTCACGCTCACGAACGTGCTCGCACGACCGCGACGCATCCCGAGTTCGGATGCGGCAGCCGCGAGGCGCACGGGTGAACGCAGCTCGGCGCGTTCGTATCGCAACTCGTCGAAACGTTCCCGCTCGACGCCGACCTGACGATCGAGTCGGTCGAGACGGAGCTGACGTTCGGCGAGTTGCGTGTGGAACACCGCCGCGCCGAGCAATCCGAGAAAGACCAACGACCATGCGAGCCCGGCGAACAGCGCTGGCCACCGCCGACGCCGCGAGACGACGGTGAGCGACGGCTTCGCCGCTGCCTTGGAGCGGCGCGCTTCGCTGTCGCGAAGCAATGGGAGTGCAATCATCGGTCCTCCACCGGCTGTCCGTCGCTCTTTCTGGTCGCCTCGACTCGTTCCACCACGCGCAACCTCGCCGAGGCGGCTCGACGGTTGCGTTCTCGTTCGGCGTCACTCGCACGCTTGGGGAGACCGCGCACGATCCGCACGGTCTGAATCGCTCCACACACGCATGGGAGGTCGTCGGGGCACTCACACGCACCAGCAGCGACGGCGAAACGGTCCTTCACGATGCGGTCCTCGCCCGAGTGGTACGACAGCACGGCGATTCGTCCGCCGGGTCGGGTCGCATGCACGGCGTGGTCGAGCGCATCAGGCAACACCCCGAGTTCGTCGTTGACCTCGATCCGGATGGCCTGGAAGGTCCGCTTGGCGGGATGGCCTCCGGTGCGACGAGCTGCGGCAGGAATGGCCGAGGTGACGACGGCGGCCAGTTCGGTGGTCGTCTGGATGGGGCGTGCGGCACAGATCGCTCTGGCGACACGTGAGGCGAACCGTTCGTCGCCGTAGCGCTTGATGATGCGTGCCAGGTCGGCTTCCGAGTATCCGTTGACGACATCGTCGGCCGACCACGACTGATCGGCGTCCATGCGCATGTCGAGCGGGCCCTCGTGACGGTACGAGAAGCCCCGATCGCCACGATCGAGCTGCGGCGACGACACGCCGAGATCGAACAACACGCCGCTGATCCGTGCGATGTCGTGGTCACCGAGCGCCTCGTCGAAGTCATCGAATCGGCGCTGGCTGGTGCGGAAGCGATCGCCGTACGGCGCCAGTCGGGCCGTCGCTGCATCGAGGGCATCACGGTCCTGATCGATGCCGAGCACGTCGAGATCGTCTCGTGAGTCCAGCAGCGCCGCGGTGTGACCGCCGCCGCCGAGCGTGGCGTCGACGACGGTTCCCGGTGGCACCGCCGAGAAGATCGCAGTGATCTCCTCCACCATGACCGGGGCGTGCTCGAAATCCGACGACTGGCTGCGATCGCTGCTGCTCATCGTTCACCGCCGGCGATCTCGTACTGGCCGGCCATCTCGTTGCGACGGTGCGCTTCGGGGTCCCAGATCTCGATCTGGTCGATGTTGCCGAGCACGACGACGGCAGCTTGCGGCGCCAGCCCGGCGTGCTCACGGAGTCGTGCGTCGAGCGTCACGCGACCCTGCTTGTCGATCGTGGCCTGTGATGCAGACGACGCAAAGGCCCGCTGACGGTTACGCGACACCTCGCCGCGCTTGGTCTTCGCCACCATGTCGGCAGCTTCGGCCTCGAACGATTCGACACTGCGAACGCTGACACAGCCATCGTCGCCGAAGAAGAGGTAGCAGTGGTCGCCGAGTTCGCCCCGGTACGACGAGGGCAGTGCCACTCGCCCCCGTTCGTCGAGCTGACACTCGTAGACCCCGACAAACACGCGCCGCGTTCCTCATGCTTTCCACCCCCGCGGCGAACCTGCCGTGCCGGGAACGCGGGAGTACTCCCCAGCGATCCCCATTGTTCCCCCATTTACCCCCATTGTCAACCATCATTCCCCATTTATGCCCCGTATCTCCCCATCGCGGCCCCAGCGCCCACACCAACCGCCCGCACGCCACCCGCAACCCAAGTCCCGCCCCCACCCCGCGCACACCCCGCGCACACCCCGCCAGCGATGAGCGAACCAACCACATACGGGGGTCTCGCTCATCGCCACACGACGTGATCCCTCCGCGATGAGCGAACCAACCACATACGGGGGTCTCGCTCATCGCCACACGACGTGATCGAGGCGGCGAGGCGATCGGGGGAAGCGGTCAGGCGAGGCGGTCGGCGAGGTTCGCGATGATGGCGTCGCTGGTCGATGCGGTCAGCGTGGCGATCGGCGCCAGATCGTCCGGCAGCGGACGGTCGGACGGGGAAAGCAGGTCGACGAGGAGCGACGTGTCATACGAGGAGTACCAACAGCACTGCAGGCGTGCAGCGTGACGCGTGCGGCGCTGGCTGAGACCGACCAGTTTGCGGCCACCGACGAGCACCTCGCCGGCACCGACACCGTCGAAGCAGACCAGCTTCGACCACGACGTGGAGATCATCGCCATGTCGTGGACCGCAAGATCCTCGACTCCCGCCACATCGGCAATCGCCGCTGCGAGGTGTCGGCCCAGCCACACCATCGGTCCGTGGACGTCATCGGACCACCCGGGCGCGCCGACAGGCACGATCACATCGATCCACGTCACGTCGCCCGGCAGGAGCAGCACCGCTCCCCCGCCACTTCGGCGGCGAACAACCTCGACCCCTGCACGGCGGCACGCGTCGACGTCGACGATCGACTGCTGCTGTGTCGAACCGAGCACGACCGCCGGAGCAGTGATGTCGTGGTGCCAGATCTCGCGATCGGCAGGTTCGGACACCGACCTGGAATGGAAGTCCGACGCCGTCGATCGAGACCGGACCAGACGATACGGCGGGGCCGGCGTCACGAAGCGAGTGGCAAGTAGGGGCGCCATGTGTCGGGCACTCCGCTCACCGACACCACCACCCATGCCGTCGCCCTCGGCGCGCGACACGGTCGGGCCAGACGCATACCGGCCTCGTCGGGTGTCCGGTCACGCTTGCCCAGGTTGCATGGCCGACACGCAGCGGCGACGTTCTCCCAACTGTGCGGTCCGCCCTTCGAGCGCGGCACGACGTGATCGATGGAATCGGCACGTTCACCGCAGTATTGGCAGCGATAGTCGTCGCGGGCAAAGATCGCTCGCCGAGACAGCGCCGCTCGCCGCACGTAGGGGACCTTGACCATGTACCGCAGACGGATCACCGACGGACACGGCACGCTGAGCCGTTCGGAGTGCATGACCCGGCCGTCGTCTTCGAGCACGTCGGCCTTCTGCGCAATCACGAGGCATGTCGCGCGCTCACTCGAGACGATGCTGAGCGGCTCGAAGCTGGCGTTGAGCACGAGCGCGCTCAACACGACGTGTCCCCCGCCCGCGCCCCGCTCAGGCGTCGAGTCGCTGCCAGTCGCGACACCATCGCAGGTAGTTCAGCACATCTTCGGCGTCAGGGCGATGCGAGATGTCGCCGTACTGGGTGACGAGCCGGAATTCGAGGTACGCACGAGATGGCAACGGAACGAAAGGAGCGCGAGCCCACCAACGCGCCGGCACCAACCGGACGCCCTGACGGAACGCCGTGGCCCACACCGACGGATGCCGAGCGACCACGGCGACGACGCCCGCCAGTTCACGAACCTTCAGCGCACCAGGCACCTCAAGCCGGCTTCGGTTCCTTCGGCAGCTGCAGGATCATCTCGCCGATGATGTTGCGCTGGATCTGCGACGAACCGGCATAGATCGTGCCGGCTCGGGCGTTCAGGAACGTGTTGACCCACGAGCCCGAGGTGTTCGCAGCGCCAGGGTCGTCGGTCTGGAACGACGACGACGGCGGACGTCCTTCGATGTACAGCGCATCGGCGCCGAGGATGTCGACGGCGAGTTCGGTGACCACGCGGTGATACTCGCTCCAGTACAGCTTCGAGATCGCGCCGTCGGGCCCGGGATGATGTCCGGCCAGGAACTGCGTCAGCGTGCGCTGGCCGAGGAATCGCATGATCTGCACCTTCGAGTAGCACCATGCGAGGCGTTGACGGATGATCGGATCGTCGGTGAGACCTCGCTCGCGAGCCATCTCGGTCAGACGATCGAGTTCCGACTGGTAGCGGATCGGACCGGTTGCTGCGGCCTCTCCGCGCTCGAAACCGAGTAGGGACATCGCGACGGCCCAGCCGTTGTTGACGCCGCCGACCACGTTCTCCTTCGGGCAGCGGGCGTCGGTGTAGAACACCTCGTTGAACTCGCTCTCGCCCGAGATCATCTTGATCGGCCGGACCTCGATGCCCGGCTGGTCCATCGGAACGAGGAGGAACGAGATCCCCTTGTGCTTCGGGGCGTCGGGATCGGTGCGAGCAAGGGTGAAGATGTGGTCGGCGAGGTGTCCGGCCGAGGTCCAGATCTTCTGCCCGTTCAGCACCCATTCGTCGCCGTCGAGCTCGGCCTTGAGCCCCACGTTGCCCAGGTCGGTGCCGGCGTTCGGCTCGGAGTAGCCCTGGCACCACGTGTCCTCACCGGACAGCAGCCGAGGGATGTAATGCGACTTCTGCTCCTCGGTTCCCCACATCAGCAGCGTGTTGCCCAGCATCTGGATACTGAAGGGGTCGTTCGGGCCACCCGTGGGGACTCCGGCACGAGCGAACTCCTCGGCGAGGATGACCTGCTCGGTGGCGCTGAGCCCGGCCCCGCCGTACTCCTGTGGCCAACCAGGCGCCAGGTAGTTCGCCTCGTGGAGCGTCTTGCGCCACTCGGTCACGAACTCGATGACGGCGTCGCCCTCGAGCGCCCCTAGACCCGTCCAGTTCGACGGGAGCTTCTCGGCGAGGAACGCCTGCACCTTCTCTCGGTATGCCTCGGCCGCTGGGGAGTAGGTGGGATCCATGGGTGCGAGGCTACTCGCAGGTCTCAACCCGAGCCACTGGTGCCGACGAGTGCGGCGGCCCCCACGAGGGGCTGGACGAACCCCGACGGCTCGACCACCTGCAATCCGGCCAGGTGCGGCAACCGCAGGCGAGCGGCGATTTCACGGCGCATCGTATCGATCATGGCGTCACCGAACGTGTCGACGACCACGCCCGACAGCACGAACGTCGACACGTCGAACGCGGCCGCCGACGACGCGATGGCGCGACCGACCATGATCCCCGTGCGTTCGATGATCGACGGGGTGGCGCGTCGCAGCGGACGGTTCATCTCGGCTTCGAGAGCGGACGCTGAAGCGAGGGAACCCAGACACCCAATGGCGCCACACGCGCATGCCGGCCCGCCTGGGTCGACCGTGACGTGCGCGATCGACCCTGCGTTGCCGTGGGCGCCCCGGAGGCGAACGCCGTCGATGATGCAAGCAGATTCGATCGTTCGATCGAGCACCAATGTGAAGAAGCTCGTCGTGGTCAGCGTGTCGCCGTAGCGCAACTCGCCCTCCGCCACTGCGCCGGCAAGCGTGTCGAGCACGACCGGGAGTCCGGTGAGCTGTTCGACGTGGTCGCGCAGCGGGAACCCCGACCAGGCGGGCAGTGCCGCGGGCGACACCGAGCCGGCAGGTTCGTCGATCGGGCCGGCGCAGCTGACCGCGACCACCGTCGGCCGCGCCACCTCGTCCGGTCGTGCCGCTAGCACACGGAGCACGAGCTGCTCCAGCGTTCTCCACACCTCGCGTGTCGGCGTGCCGATTCGGTCACGCACCAGCACCTCACCGCGCTGATCGACGATTCCCGCGGCAAGTCGACCCGGGTCGACCACGACCGCCAGCACCGTTGTCTCTGCGTGACCCATGGAGGGCGAAGCTATCCCGACTGTCGCTCGGTCGATCTCCCGTCTACCCTTCGGGCGGTGACGACCGATATCGCGGACGACTCCAGGTCGCAGGCCACTTCGACCACATCCTCGACGACTGCGGCATCCGATGCCGCCGAGATGCGCGGATTCGCCGATCTCTTCGACGCGATCACCTCGAATGTCGCCCAGGTCCTGCACGGCAAGCACGACACCATCGAACTGGCCGTGATGTGTCTCTTGGCCGAGGGCCACCTCCTGATCGAAGACGTGCCCGGGGTTGGCAAGACCTCGCTGGCCAAGGCGCTTGCCGCGTCGATCGACTGCACCTGGAAGCGCATTCAGTTCACGCCTGATCTGCTGCCCACCGACCTGGTCGGTGTGAGCATCTATCAGCGTTCGACCGAGACCTTCGTGTTCGAGCCGGGACCGCTGTTTGCGAACATCGTGCTCGCCGACGAGATCAACCGGGCCTCGCCGAAGACCCAATCCGCATTGCTCGAAGCGATGGAGGAACGCCAGATCACTGCCGATGGCAGAAGTCGACTGCTCGACGCGCCCTTCATGGTGATCGCGACCCAGAATCCCGTCGATCAGGGCGGCACCTACCGCCTTCCCGAGAGCCAGCTCGACCGCTTCCTCCTGCGGATTTCGATCGGCTATCCCGCCCGAGACGCCGAGATGCAGATGCTCGACCTCCACGGTGGCGCGTCCGTTCCGCAGTCGCTGCAACCCGTGATCTCGATCGAAGAGCTCCGAGGAATGATCGCTGCCGTGCGCCGCGTGCATGTCGCCACGGCGCTCAAGTCGTACCTGGTCGATCTGGCGGCCACGAGCCGCCGCCACCCCGGCGTCGAACTCGGCCTGTCACCGCGTGCCACGCTGCAACTCGCTGCAGCAGCGCGAGCCCACGCCGCCGCGCGGGGCCGCAACTACGCGACGCCCGACGACGTCAAGGCAATCGGTCACGCCACGCTCAGTCACCGAATCGTCGTACGCGCCGAGCACGGCTCGCAACTGTCGCCCGAAGATGCGATCAGCGAGATCTTCGATGCCGTCACCGTCCCGGTCCCTCGCTGAACCCATGAGCCCATGGCACGGCCGACCCTGACACGCCAGGGTGTCGCCGTGATCGGCGCCGCCGCGGCGGCGATCACGATCGGGCGAGTGTTCGCCATCATCGAGCTCTTCGTGATCGGCGCCGGTTTCCTGGCCGCGGTGTTGGTGGCAGTTGCCTACGTCTGGATTCGCCGCCCCAAGGTCGACGCCCACCGGTGGATCCACCCGTCGACCCTGGTCGCTGGTGATACCGGTCACGTCGACATCCAGCTGCAACACACCGGCCACTTCGCCACGCCACCGTTCGTGCTGGAGGAACCGGTCGTTCGCACGATGACCGACGATCATGTGGCCCGGCTCCCTGTCGCCGCGCTGCGCGCTGGCTCGGTGTCCTCGTCCGGGTATCGCGTACCG
The DNA here is from genome assembly GCA_035527095.1 of Ilumatobacteraceae bacterium. Lineage (GTDB taxonomy): Bacteria > Actinomycetota > Acidimicrobiia > Acidimicrobiales > Ilumatobacteraceae > Sva-07. The sequence goes on from DATLBC010000064.1 coordinate 35,058, forward strand.
ACCGCCACGCGCGGGGTGGTGGGGCTCGGTCCACTCAAACTGACCGTCAGCGACGTGCTCGGCGTCGCCCGCTCGACGGTGCTGATCGCCGGTACGAGCGAGATCGTGGTCGCTCCCCGCACGCTGGTCATCGACATGCCCGAGCTGGGCCGCGGGACACTCGGCAGAGCACTCCTCGAGTCGTCACGGCGGCTCGGCCCAGGCGACTTCCACGGTCTGCGCGAGTACGCAGCCGGCGACGAACTCCGCAGCATCCACTGGCGAGCGTCTGCGCGCACCGACGACCTCATGGTCAAGGAGTTCACGGTCGAGGGTCTGCAGCGGTGCACCGTGGTCTTCGATCCCTCGCTTGCGGCGCACGGCACCAACTCCAACTTCGAGCACGGCGTCACCGCAGCGGCCAGCCTGGTGTCGAGCGCGATGCGGGCGGGCCTCAACACCCGATTCGTCACCGCCGGCGGCATCGACCTCCGCGGCCCGGAGGTCGCCCACACCACGCAGCGAGTGCTCGCCCGAATCGAGCCGAGCGACGTCCCCATCGTCGCCGTCGACAACGACATGGCGGATGGACTGCTGCTGCTCATCGTGGTGACCGGTTCACGTCACACCGCCTCCTGGCGGGCGACGTCGGCGATCTCCGACCCGACGATCACCCCGGTGCTGGTCGCAACGAACGAGGCCTCCGACGCACACCACCTCAGCGTCAGCGCAGGATCCGACGACGAGTTCGTCGCCGGCTGGCAGTCGCTCGTGGGCGAGCCACGTCCCTCCCAGCACCCGACACTGGTGGCGTTCCCATGAACTCGCCATCGACCCGTCCGAGTCTTGGCAGCGACCTGCTGGCAAGCCTGATGGTCGCAGCCTTCTCGATGGTCGTGGCGCTCGGCTACGCCCGGGTGTTCTCCGGCTGGTCATTCGTCGCCGACATGGTCGTCATCGTCGTCGTCGGGCACGGAGTCGGACTGCTCCTCCGACGGCTGCCGCTGACAGCTTGGGTCGCGGTGCCCGCCACGGCGCTCGCGCTCGCGTGGACCGTTCTTGCGGTGTACTACCCCGAGACGTTCTCGTGGGCATTCCCGACGAGCGACACCTGGACGGTCCTCGGCGAGCAGCTCACTGCAGCACGTCAGGACTTTCGGACGGCGGTCGCTCCGGTCGCCTACGCCGGGGGCTGGGATGTGCTGGCAGCGATCGGACTCGCCGTCGCGGTACTGCTCGCCGACGTCTTCGCGTTCCGGGCCGACGCGCGAGCCGAAACGCTGGTGCCGGGAGGTGTCCTGTTCGTGTTCGTCGGCGCCGTGGGTGACGAACGGCTGCGTCTCGCGACCGCAGTCGCCCTCGTCGGGATGGGGGTGGCCACGACGGCAACCTTGCGCGGTTACCACGCCGGAACGGGCCGGGGCCAGCCAACGACGTTGCGGCGCTGGCCGGTGGCAGTGGCATTCGGTGTGATCGTCGCGCTCGCTGCGGGGTTCGTCGGGCCCAGGCTTCCTGGCGCCGATGCCGCCCCCCTCTTCGAAACGAGCGGTCGAAACGGGGGTTCCAGCCAGGTGCTCAGCCCGCTCGTCGACATCCAGTCGAGAATCACGAATCGTTCGACGACCGAGTTGTTCCGTGTGAGCGCCGACGCGGCGTCGTACTGGCGGTCATCGACGCTGCCGGAGTTCGACGGCACGACCTGGCGCCCACCGGAAGACAAGCTGCAGCGCGGCGACGATCTGATCGCCGCTGCTCCGCCGGCTTCGGTGACCAGAAACAAACAGACGATCACCATCGGCGCACTGGGTGGCAACGTCGTTCCGGCCGCTCCGGATCCGGTCCAGTCGGATCCCGGCCTGCCGGTGGACGACGACACCTCGGCAGTACAGGTTGACGGCAGCCTGGCGGCCGGTGATCGATTCAACATCGTGTCGGCAGCATTGGTGCTCGATGCCGCACAGCTGAGCCAGCCGACATCGATCGCACCCCCCGACCCGATCTTCACTCAACTGCCTGACGACCTCCCCGCCATCGTCGCCGAAAAGACACGCGAGGTCACCGCCGGTGCAACGAGTTCGCTTGACGCCGCCCTGCGGCTCGAAGCGTGGTTCCAAGGGGGCGAGTTCACGTACAGCCTCGAGGTTCGACGCGGTCACGACAAATCGGCGATCGAGAGCTTCCTGACCGATCGGGTGGGCTATTGCGAGCAATTCGCCGGCACGTACGCTGCCATGCTGAGAACGCTCGAGATTCCAACACGGGTGGCGGTCGGATTCACCTGGGGGACCGAAGTCGGCGACGGAGAGTACTCGGTACTCGGACGCAACGCGCATGCTTGGCCCGAGGTGTGGTTCGACGACATCGGCTGGCTGACGTTCGAACCGACCCCCAGCCGGGGCTCACCGAACGCCGGGAGCTACAGCCCGAACATCACACCAGCGCAGGACACCTCGGCGACCGCTGACGAGATCGAGGTCGCCACGAATGCAGCGCCACCGCTCCCCCGGTCGGGCCCGATCGACGGCGGTGGCTTGGACCTCCCCGACTTCACCGAGGTCCCCGACACCCCGACCCCGGCACCAGCGCCCCAGCCCACATCGGGCGATGGCGGTTCGTCGGTGTGGCTCGGCGCGCTCGCGTTGCTCGTCGTCGTGCTCGGCGCGCCGGGCGCCATCCGGTTGGCCCGCCACCGACGTCGTGCACGATCGGTCGACGATCAGCTCGCCTACGCCTGGCATCGCGCGACGAACGCGGTCGCATCCGTCGGCGTTCCTCTGGAACCGTCGGACACTCCGCTGGAGGTGGCCGCCAATACGGCGCGCCACTTCCCGCTGGTCACCCGCCCGATGACCTCGCTCGCGGATGCGGTCACCGCTGCGACCTATCGAGCCGAGGGAAGCTCCGGGTTCGACACCGCCGGCACCTACGGGGCGAGCCCCGTGCGCGACTGCCGCAACTGGGCCAAGCAGATCGACCGCGCGGCTGCCGACTCCATGGACTGGCAGAATCGGGTCCGAAGATATTTCACGACTCGCGGCTGAACGAGGGGGCCGTCAGCGCGTGGCGTCGTCGTCGACGTCGGGTCGGCGTCCGCTGAGCCAGGCAGAGATCGGCAACTGCCCAAGCCGTTCGCGCCCGAGCAATCGCACCTCGGACTCGAGCAGAATCGCCATCACGAGGACCAGGACGAATCCGCCGAACGCCACCACGAAGCTCACGGCAAGACCGCCGATGGTGATGACGAGCCCGACGAGCAGGCCCAATCCGAGCACGATCGAGCGTCGACGAGACACCCGATACCCGCGTTGGGAGAAGGTGGGGTCCTGTTCGAGTTCCTGCTCGATCTGACGCAAGATGCGTTGCTCATCCTCGGAGAGAGGCACGAAGCCAATCATCGCACGTTTCTGGACGATCCTCAACGCGGTGCGCCGCGTTTCTCAGCATCGGGTCCCCACTGCTGCTCACCTCGACGCACCACTCGGAGTCGGCCGGACTCGAGCGCGCTCGCCGGTCCGATGGCCGCGGATCCGAACCGGTCTCGAATCCGGTCGAGCGCTTCGGTCGTCGCGACCCAGTCGGGTCGCTCCTCGAGCAGGTCGTCCAGGCTCAGTTGACGAGTGCTCGGGCCCAGATTCGATCCGCCGACGCCCAGCAGGCGAACACCGGGTGTTGGGTCGATCGCCTCGAGCAACGGGGCGAGCAGATCGACGATCTCGGGTGCGAGTTCGACGGCTTCCGGGCAGGTCACCGACCGGGTGACGGTCTGGAAGCCGGTGTCGAAACGGAGTTTGAGCGTGAGGGTGCGCGCCCCGACACCGGCGGCGCGCAGACGTGTTGCCACGGCGTCCGCCAGCCGCACCAACTCTCGATGGAGTTCATGGTGTTCGTACTTGTTCGTCGAGTAGGTCTCCTCGTGGCTGATGGACTGCGCCTCGCGTTCTGGTTCAACCGCACGATCGTCGATTCCGCGTGCGAGCGCCACCAGGTGAGTCGCCTGTCGCTGACCCAGCGCCGTCGCCATCACGGCTTCGTCGACGGCAGCGAAATCGGCGACTCGACGGATCCCGATCCGGTGCAGCTTGTCCAGTGTGACCGGCCCGACGCCCCACAGCCGCTGCACCGGCAACGGATCGAGGAAGTCGCGCTCGCGGCCGGCGACCACCACCACCACGCCGGGCCCGGGTTCCACCGTCGATGGCGTGGCTCTCGGCTTCGCCTCGACCGAGGCGAGCTTCGCGAGGAACTTGTTCGGTGCCACCCCGACCGAACAGGCGAGCGAGAGTTCGTCGGCGACCGCACGGCGGATCGACGCGGCGATCTGCGGTGCCGGCCCGAACAGGCGGAGCGAACCGGTGACGTCGAGGAATGCCTCGTCGAGGGACAATGGCTCGACGAGCGGCGTGTACCGATCCAAGATCTCGCGCACCTGGTCGCTCACCTCGCCGTACAACGAGTGGTCGCCCGGCAGGAACACGGCGTGCGGGCACCGCCGTTTGGCGAGTGCGGACGGCATGGCCGAGTGCACGCCGAATCGTCGCGCTTCATACGACGCCGCAGCGACCACGCCGCGATTTCCCGTTCCCCCGACGACAACCGGTTGGCCGACCAGGTCCGGCCGGCGGCGCAGCTCGACCGAGACGAAGAATGCGTCCATGTCCACGTGGAGGATCTGGCGCTGGCCGGTCACGTCCCCAGTGTGGCCCGTTACGATCCGCGCCATGAACACCTCGCCGGCGCCTGACACCGATCGATCGCTCTCGGCGCTCCCCTCGGTCGGAGTTCGCGTCGGAGCCTTCGCTGCGATCCTGCTCAGCGGTCTCGCCGGCGCCATGATCGGATACTCCCTCATCTCCCTGCAGTGCGAGGGCGATTGCGGGCTCGCCACAGGGCTCGGCCTGCTCGTCGGAGCAGTCGTCGCAGCGGGCGGTATGGCGATCGTCGCCGTGCTCGTGATGCGTGCGATCGGCGAGTGGCGCGAAATCGAGGACCGGACCGAGGCCGGACACGCTCCGAGATGACCGCCGAACGCAGCGACGCTGGTCCCGAGGAAGCAGCTGAGTTGCGCTCACTGGCGGCCGAACTCGCCACCAGCGCAGGATCGCTCGCTCACGAGGGGCGGCGCGAACTCGGCGTCGGCCAGCCGATCGCGCATGACACGAAGTCGACGCCGACCGATCCCGTCACCGAGTTCGATCGGGCGGCGGAGGCCGTGATCGTCCGCACCTTGCGCGAGCAACGGCCCGACGACTCGATCGTCGGCGAGGAGGGTGCCGGGCACGTCGGGGCCTCCGGTCTCGAGTGGCACGTCGACCCGATCGACGGAACGGTCAACTTCGTGTACGACCTCCCGGCATGGTGCACTTCCGTCGGTGTGGTCGACCGGCACGGGCCGCTCGCCGGCGCGGTCTACGTTCCGGTGACCGACGAGCTGTTCAGCGCCGCCCGGGGTGCAGGCGCCACACGCAACGGTGCGCCGATCCGCTGTTCGTCAGCCACCGACATCGCCACTGCACTGATAGGAACCGGTTTCAACTACTCGCCCGCGACACGATTGCGTCAAGCGCAACGGCTCGCAACGCTGCTGGCGCAAGTACGCGACGTGCGTCGTTACGGGTCGGCAGCGCTCGACCTCTGCATGGTTGCGTGCGGACGGCTCGACGCCTACTTCGAGGAGCATCTCAACTCGTGGGACCTCGCTGCCGGTGTGTTGATCGCGGCAGAGGCGGGCGCCACGACGTCGAACTTTCACGGCGGCCGTGCGGACACCGAGGCCGTGGTTGCGAGCGCCCCCGGCGTCCACCACTCGCTCATTTCGCTGATTGCACGCATCGACGCCGAAGCATCTCAGCCGGGATTGTGACCATCGTGGTCGTCGGAGACCCCGGCGATGCGGCATCATGGTGCTGTGGGTACACGCATCCTGGCCGTCGAGGACGACGAACGCATTCGGTCGGCGGTCAAACTCGCCCTCGAAGACGAGGGGTGGATCGTCGACGAAGCCGAGAGCGGCGAAGAGGCGATCGAGAAGTTCGCACGTTCGAATCCCGACGTCGTGCTGATCGACATCATGCTGCCCGGCATCGACGGCTTCGAACTGTGCCGGACGCTGCGACGCACCAGTGACGTCCCCGTCGTCATGGTGACGGCCCGCAACGACACCCACGACGTCGTGGCCGGCCTCGAGGCCGGAGCGGACGACTACCTCACCAAGCCGTTCGCACCCAAGGAGCTGTCGGCTCGCATCCGAGCGCTGCTGCGCCGGATCCGACCCAGCCCGCAGGGCCACGCCCGACTGAGCTTCGGTGACCTCGAACTGATCCCGGACGAAGGCAAAGTGCTCCGCGGCGGCGACGAGGTCCACCTGACCAAGACCGAGTTCCGCCTGCTCTGCGAACTCGCCGAGAGTCCGGGCAAAGTCCTGAGCCGTGAGGTGTTGCTCGACAAGGTGTGGGGCTACGACTACTTCGGCGACGGCCGCTTGGTCGACGTGCACGTCCGTCGTCTGCGCACCAAGGTCGAGGTCGACCCGGCCAACCCCCGCCACGTCGTCACCGTCCGCGGGCTCGGGTACCGGCTGCAGACGTGAGCGAGGGCGGCTGGATCCGTCGCCTGGCCAACCGATCCCGCCCGGCGGCACTCGGGCTGCGGCGACGCATCCTGCTGATCTTCACACTCGGATCACTGTTGCTCTCGGTCTTCCTTGCGACAACCACATATGGCCTGACCAGGTCGAACGTGGTGAACGAACGTGTCGACACCGCCATCAACACCTCGCAACGAAATGCGCAGGGCGTCGAACGCGATCTCCGCTCGGGGCCCGTCGACACCGAGGCGGCCCGGGCATCGCTGACTCGCATCGGCGTCGACGACTATCTGATCTGGTACGCCGCCAGCTGGAGTGGCGGCGGTGCCACGTTCCAAGAGGTCGACGTGCCGCCCCCATTGGCCGACCGCGTCATCGAAGAAGGCACATCGGCCAGCCAGATCGTTCGCCTGGGCGACGAGCTGAACGTCGTGGTCGGTTGGGACATCCCCGGCATCGGCTCCTATTTCGAGGCCTTCAGCCTCGACGAGGTCGACTCGACCCTGTCCAGCGTGCGCCTGTCGCTCATCTTCGCGGCAGCGATCACCACCGGGCTCGGCATCCTGCTCGGTGTGTTCTCTGCCCGTCGCGCCGTCCGACCGGTCGGTACCGCAGCCCAGGCCGCATCGGCGATCGCTGGCGGTCGGCTCGACACCCGCTTGGAGACGACTGACGACCCCGACCTGCGCATCCTGACCGAGTCGTTCAACGACATGGCCGAGGCACTCCAACAACGCGTCGAGCGCGACGCCCGCTTCGCCTCGGACGTCAGCCACGAGCTTCGCTCGCCGCTGATGACCCTCTCGGCGTCGGTCGAAGTCATGGAGGCCCGACGCGACGAACTGCCCGAGCGTTCGAAGGCCGCGCTCGATCTGTTGTCGAGCGACGTCGCCCGATTCCAGGGCCTCGTCGAAGACCTGTTGGAGATCTCCCGCTTCGATGCCGGAGCGATCCGCTTGCACATGGAGGAACTCCTCGCCGCAGAATTCGTCCGCCGAGCGATCGCGGTCAGCTCGCTCCCCCGCACGCCCGTTCACGTGTCCGAGCGCGCCGAACTCGCGCTGATCAGAGGCGACCGCCGACGCCTCGCTCGCGTGATCGCCAACCTGATCGACAACGCCCGCGCGTACGGCGGCGGCGAACCCGAGGTCTCGATCACGGTGATCAACCCGGACAACGAACCGATGTCGCACATCCTGATCGTGGTCGAGGACCGAGGGCCCGGTGTGCCCGAGGACGAACGCGACCTGGTGTTCGAGCGCTTCGCCCGAGGCGGTGGCGCCGGCCGTCGCACCGGGAGCGAGGGCGCCGGGCTGGGCCTGTCACTGGTCGACGAACACGTGAGAATGCACGGTGGGCGGGTGTGGGTCGAAGACCGACTCGACGGCGAGCCCGGCGCACGGTTCGTGATCGAGCTGATGGCAGCGGAGCTCGACGAATGAGAGGGCTGCTCGTACTCGCTGCGGTCGCCCTTGCGCTCGCAGGCTGCTCGATCCAACCCGACGCATCCCCCAACGACCTTCCCGACGAGGTCGCGAACGTCTTCGGCGACCCGGCAACGGGTGATGAGGCAGCGGGAACGAACCGCATCTACCTGCTGGCGCCGACCGATCTCGACGCCCCGCAACGACTGCGGTCGGTGCAGCGCGACGTGCTGACTGCGCCGAGGTCGGTGTTGGCGTCGTTGTTCGCCGGACCCAATGGCAGCGAACGCGACGCCCTGATCGACACCGCGATCCCGTCGGACGTCGAACTGCTCGACGCCCGTTCGGTCGGCCAACTGCTGACCGTCGACCTCAACGACGCGTTCGACGAGCTGACGCCGGATGGTCTGCGACTGGCCGTCGCTCAGATCGTGTCCACCGCAACCGACATCGACGGCATCCAGTCGGTACAACTGCGCATCGACGGCGAACCACGCGTGTGGCCACTCGGCAACGGCGAACTCACCCAACGGCCGTTGACGAAGTACGACTACCCAGGCCTGGTCGAGTCGACCCAGCCCGCATTCCCCGCCATCCCCTCACCGATCCAGTGATCTGATCAACGCCCACCTCGACGCGATCGGGGTTGGACGGCGACGTTGCACGCTGGTAGGACACTGCCATGGCGTGGGACAGCAGTCGTCCGGTTCCGTGGAACCGGCTGATCCGTGAATGGTTGATCTATGCGGCGATCATGTCCGCCGTCTTCATCATCTTCTTCCGCGGCGACAACGTCGTCGGTGCAATCGCAGGCGTGCTGATCAGTGGACCCCTGTATCTCGCATTCGGCGCAGTGATGGCGAAGTTCGGCTATCAGAGGACCCGGCTGAAGGACGCTCGACGGGCGGCCAAGAGCTCGACTGCCCCATCCGCGTCGGGTACCGAGGTCGATGATGCCCCGCGAGCCAAACCCGCGCCGACGAGCCGCACGGCGGGTGGCCCCAACCGTCCGAAGTCGTCGAACCGCAGGAAACGCTGATGAGTCCGACGACGAACGCGCCGTGCGTGATCGCGATCGACGCCGGAACCACGGGTGTGCGCAGCCGCGCGGTCTTCCTCGACGGCAGGCCTGCTGTTGCTGCCTACCGCGAGTTCGCCCAGCACTACCCCACGCCCGGATGGGTCGAGCACGATGCAACCGAGATCTGGAACGTTGCCGCGGAGACGTTGCGTCAGGTCGTCAGCGACGTGGGACGGGCCAATGTCGTCGCCATCGGCATCACGAACCAGCGCGAGACGGTGCTCGCATGGAACCGCTCGACCGGCGAGCCCTACGGCACCGCGATCGTGTGGCAAGACCGCCGTACCGCGACTCGTTGCGACGAATTGGCCGCGGCCGGCCACCTCGGGCTGATCCGAGAGCGCACGGGGCTCGTGCTCGACCCGTACTTCTCCGGCACGAAGGCGGCCTGGCTGCTCGACAACCGCGACATCGCCGTCGATGACGACCTCGCCATCGGAACCATCGACTCGTGGTTGGTCTGGAATCTCACGGGAGGTCGACGATTCGTGACCGACGTGACCAACGCCAGCCGAACGATGCTCTGCGACATCCGGACCTGTTCGTGGGACGCCGAATTGTGCGAACTGTTGGGTGTGCCGATCGACGCGTTGGCCGAGATCGTTCCGTCGAGCGGACGCGTCGGGACCACCGCTCCCGACTGCGGTGTTCCCGAGGGCATTCCGATCAGCGGCATCGCCGGCGATCAGCAGGCGGCCCTCTTCGGGCAGGCGTGCGTGCGCCCGGGAATGGCCAAGAACACTTACGGCACCGGTTCGTTCGTACTACTCAACGTCGGCGAAACCTGTCCGGCGCCCACCGAGGGGATGCTCACCACGGTCGCGTGGAAGCTCGCCGACGGCACCACGACCTACGCGCTCGAAGGCTCGATCTTCATCACCGGCGCGGCGATCCAGTGGCTCCGAGACGGCCTGCAGATCATCGACGACGCGGCTGAGACCGGGCCCCTGGCGGAATCGGTCACCGACACCGGTGGTGTCTATGTGGTCCCGGCTTTCGCCGGGCTCGGGTCGCCATGGTGGGATCCATACGCGCGCGGAACGATCGTCGGCATCACTCGCGGGACCGGACGGGCGGAGATCGTGCGAGCGGTCGTCGAATCGATGGCGTACCAGACCCGTGACGTGGTCGACGCCATGACGGCCGCCAGCGGGACGCCGCTCGTCGAGTTGCGCGTCGACGGTGGAGCGTCGGTGATGAACCTCCTGTGCCAGTTCCAGGCCGATCAGCTCGGCGTCGCGGTCCAGCGGCCGGTCGACCAGGAGACCACCGCGTTGGGGGCCGCCTACCTCGCGGGGCTCGCCGAGGGCGTGTGGGCGTCGGTCGATGACGTCGGTCGGCAGTGGGGCCTCGAGGCCGAGTTCATCCCGGCCGACGACCGCACCGCCGCCGAGGCCCTTCATGGGCAATGGCTGCGTGCCGTCGAGCGGTCACGTCACTGGGTCTCATGAGACGAGCGCATCGGCGAGCCGCAGCAGCAGTGAGAACCGCACGCGCTCGCGCTCGTGAATTGGGTTGCCATGACGGCCGGCCGCCACCGTCAAGCCCGAGGTGATCATGTGTCCCCAGAGCAAGTCGCTCGGCGCCGAGTCGTCGAGGCCGTCCAGGTGCTCGCTCCCGGCGAGGAACGCGGTCAGCCAGCTGACGTCGGGCGGCTGGCCGAGCTGCGCGATCGGCTGACCGTCACCCAGCACGATCACCCAGTCGGTCTCGGCGAAGCGTTGGACGCCGCCAACCAGCACCTCGAGACGTTCACCGGGCCGACTCTCGGCGATTGCGGCGCCGAGCGCCAATGCGGACAGGCTCGCATCGGTCCGATCGGGGTCGACAACCCGGATGCTCTCCACCGACACGCCGTCGACGGCATCGATCTCCGCCGTCAACAAGGGCATCAGATCCTCCGTCGGAAGCGCAACGGTGAGTTCGTCGATCGCTCGGCCGCCACCCTGTTCGAGGATCTCGATCGACAACACGTCACCGCGAACGGCGCCGATCCGGCTGGCCACCTGGCCGAGTGCACCGGGACGGTCCGGCATCCAGACCCGTACGACGATCGTGATCACGGCCGGGACGGTACAAGCCTCGATGTCGCCGTCGATGACCACCTTGTGACCATCGCGTTACAGCGTGACATCTGGGGTCTGACCCCAGTTGTCACAGGTGGAGCACTCAGCCGAGTTTCGGCAGGCCGCGCTTGAGGTTGCGGATCGCCTGCTGGATGCGCTTCTCGTTCTCGATCAACGCGAATCGAACGAACCCCTCGCCGCCGGGACCGAAGCCGACACCTGGCGACAATGCGACATCGGCGTCGCGCACGATCAACGAACAGAACTCGACCGAATCCATCTCGGCATAGGGCTCGGGGATCGGCGCCCAGACGAACATCGAGCCGCCCGGCTTGGGGATGTCCCAACCGATGCGACCAAGTCCGTCGATGAGTGCGTCGCAGCGCGACTCGTAGATCGAACGGATCTCGTTCGGGAAATCGGCCGCTTCGTTGATCGTGACGGTGGCGGCGATCTGGACCGGCTGGAACATGCCGTAGTCGAGATAGCTCTTGAGCTTGACCAGCGCCTGGACCACCTCGGCGTTGCCCAACAGGAACGCGCTGCGCCACCCGGCCATCGAGAAGCTCTTGGTCATCGAGTAGAGCTCGACGGCACATTCCTTGGCGCCCTCGGCCTGCAGGATGCTCGGCGGCTGATGGCCGTCGAAACCGACGTCGGCGTAGGCGAAGTCGTGCACGACGATCATCTCGTGTTCGCGACAGAAGTCGACGACGCGCTGCATGAACGCCAGGTCGACCGTTGCGCCGGTCGGGTTGTGTGGGAACGAGATCACCAGCACCCGCGGCTTGGGCCATCCGACGTCCCACGCCGTCTGCAGGCTGTCCATGAAGTCGTCGGCGAAGTGCTCGCGCTGATCGGGATCGGCGAGGAACTTCATCGGCACCTGACGCAGGTCGGCGCCGGCGAACAACGGGCCGTAGATGTGGATCGGATAGCTTGGGCTCGGCACGATCGCCGCGTCGCCGCGGTCGAGCAGCACCCACATCAGGTGGCTGAAGCCCTCCTTCGAACCGATCGTGTTGGTGATCTCGAGCTCGGGGTCGAGGTCGACGTCCCACTTGTTCTTGTAGTAGCCGGCGATTGCTTCACGCAGCTTCGGCAGGCCTCGACTGAGCGAGTAGCGGTGATTCTTCGGATTGCGAGCAGCTTCGGCGAGCTTGTCGACAGCGATCTGCGGCGACGGGATGTCGGGGTTGCCGAACCCGAGATCGACGACGTCAGCACCGGCGCGACGCGCCTCGATCTTCAGACCGTTGATGATCGAAAAGACGTAGGGGGGCAGATTCTCGATGCGCCGGAACTCCATCTTTCCGAGGGTATCTGCCCCGCGTGTGCGATGCTGGCAGCGATGCCGAAGACACCAGCCCCCGACTGCATCCACGTGGTGATCGAGATCCCGCGTGGGAGCCGTAACAAGTACGAGATCGACCACGAGGACGGCAAGGTCTACCTCGACCGACGTCTGTTCACTGCGACGACCTACCCCGCCGACTATGGATTCCTTCCGGAGACGCTCGCCGGCGACGGCGATCCGCTCGACGCACTCGTCCTGCTCGAAGACCCGGTGTTTCCGGGCGTCATCGTCGAGTGCCGACCGATCGGCGTGCTCTACATGCGCGACGAGGCCGGGGAGGACGCGAAGCTGATCTGCGTGCCACCGCGCGAGCCACGCTTCGA
>DATLBC010000065.1:0-13649 GCA_035527095.1 Ilumatobacteraceae bacterium
CGACACCGTGGTGCTGTCGAGCCATGCGATCCCCGGCAACGAGAGCAACGTCAACGCGGTCATCGACGGATTGATCCGCATGGGTGCCGATGTCGTGCACTCGGGAATCCTCGACGTGCACGCCACTGGCCACGCCCAGGCCGACGAGATCAAGACGTACCTGTCGATCGTCAACCCCGAGTGGTACGTGCCGATCCACGGTGAGTATCGCCACATGGTCGCGAACGCCAAGCTCGGCGAGCTGATGGGTGTTCGGCGCGATCGGGTGATCCTGTGCGAGGACGGCGACGTACTCGAGTTGACCGATGAGGAACTGAAGCCCATCGGCAGGGTGCCATCCGGCTATCTCTACGTGGACGGGATCGTCGGTGACGTCGGCCAGGGCGTGCTGCGCGACCGTCAGAAGCTCGCCGAGGAGGGCGTTGTCGTCGTGGTGGTCACCGTCGACATCCAGACCGGCAAGGTGTTGGTCGGTCCTGAAATCATCACCCGTGGCTGGGTCTACGCGCCCGAGGCCGAGGATCTCCTCGACGAGGCGTGCGACACCGTCGCCGACGCGGTCGAAGCGTCGCTCGGCAAGGGTGTACGCGACGTCGAGGCGTTGGAGCGCGATGTGCGTCGCGCCGCCGGCAAGTTCGTCAGCGAGCGCACCAAGCGTCGGCCGATGATCGTGCCCGTCGTCATGGAGGCCTGAGCATTGAAGGCGGTCGCGGTCGCGGTGCTCCTCGCTGCGGCGTTGCTGGGTTGTGGCGGAGACGACGAGTCGACGGGTGGTCCCTCGTTCGTGGCCGACATCCGCCCAGCGATCGAAGCAGTCGACGCCGAACTCGGACCTGGTCAGGAGTTCTTCGAGATCACGGCGAACGAGCTGGTCACCAACCTGTTTGTCGCGATCGACGGCGCGACCGCGGCGGTTCCCTTCGTGTACCTCGACGGCGAGCTGCAACCCCCGGCACCGACCTTGACGGGCGCGTCCGGCTTCACGTTCAGCGCCGACGACCTCGATTTCGACGCCGACACGGTCCTCGACTCGGTCAGCGAAGAACTCACCGAGTCGACGATCGAAGCCTTCAGCATCGAGGGCGGCGCCGGCGGCGTCGTGCGCTACGTGGTTTCGACCCTGTCGCCCGAAGGCGGTCGACTCGACGTCACGGTCTCGCCCGACGGCACCATCCTCGCCGTCGACCCCCTCTGACGCCTTCTCGTGAACTCGTGCGGGAACTGTTCCCCAACGAATTCACGAGAACGGGCGGGCGCCGATGCCGATGAGCGGGCGCATGACCTCGCCCTCGAACGGAAGCTCGAACGCCGTGTCGACGTGGATGCCATCGAACCCGGCTGCGGTCAACGCGTCGGTGATCTCCTGCCGGCTGAGGCCGTCGCCGTCGCCGTCGGCGTCCTCGCGCTCCCAGTCCCACTGCACGAACAGGCCGCCGGGTCGGAGCAGTTCCGCGAGTCGGGTGACGGTGCCGGGGTAGTCGCCGAGGAAGCCGCAGACCGACGAGCACACGACGAGGTCATGGGTGCCCGACCCGGTCGGGAGGTCGCGGCCGATGTGAACGTTGGTCCACTGGCGCGCGGCGATCTTGGCGTCGAGCACCTCGAGCATCGCGGGTGACGCATCGACCGCGTCGATCGACTCGACCTCGTCGACCAGCTGCTCGGCGAGCAGCCCGGTGCCGCAACCGAAGTCGATGACACTCATTCCGGCGACCGAGTAGTCGCGCGTCGCCAGCACCTCGATCAGCGATCCGTACGCCGCTGAGGAATACGCACGGGCGCCAGGGTCGTCGTCCCATCCGGGCGCATACTCGGCCCAGGAATCAGCGGTCGGTTCGAACTCGGATGACTCCATGGGATCCATGGGGTCCATGGTGCCAGCTCGACTGGTGGGCTGGACGGCCGCGTTCTCTGGAAGGGTGCGGGGATGGGCTCACCGACCACGATGACCGCCGCTGTGACGTTCGGTCACGGTGGGCCCGACCAGATCGAGGTCCGCGCATCCTGGCCGTGTCCGGAGCCAGAGGTGGGTCAGGCCCTCGTCAGGGTGACCGCAGCAGCGCTGAACAACACCGACATCTGGTCGCGGGAGGGCGCGTACGGAACCGCAGCGGACCCGGATGCGGTCGTCGGCTGGAAGGGTGTGCCGCTCGATTTCCCTCGCATCCAAGGCATCGACGTGGCCGGTGAGGTCGTTGCGGTCGGGTCCGTCGCCGACGACCACTGGATCGGCAAACGCGTGATCGTCGACTCTGCCGCTCGCTACGAGGACGGTCGACCGGTCGACATCGTCGGCAGCGAGGTCGACGGTGGCTTCGCCGAGTTCCACGTCTGCTCTGTCCGGCAACTGCACGACGTGACGGCATCGCCGCTCACCGATGCCCAACTCGCCTGCCTCCCGACCGCCTACGGCACGGCGCTCGGCATGCTCACCCGTGCCGACATCGAGTCGGGGGAGCGCGTCCTGGTGACGGGCGCATCCGGCGGCGTCGGGATGGCGGCCGTGCAGCTGCTCCTCGATCGGGGTTGCGAGGTGGTGGCGAGGACCAGCGCCCCGCACCGGGCATTGATCGCCGGGTTCGGTGTAGCCGACGTGTCGGTCCGCGGTGTCGACGACCTCACCGAGCTGCAGCACGTCGATGTGGTGGTCGACGTGGTGGGCGGCGACGAGTTCGGCGCGGCGCTCGATCGGGTACGTGACGGAGGGCGACTGGTCACTGCGGGAGCGATCGCCGGGCCGGTCGTGGCGTTCGATCTGCGACGGCTCTACCTGCCACAACGGACGCTCATCGGATCGACCATGCACACTCCGACGGTCTTTGCGCGGCTGGCCGAGATCGCGACGGTCGGTGGTGTCCAGCCGTTGCTGGACGCGACCTACCCGTTACCCGAGATCGCAACGGCGCAAGCCCGCTTCGTCGTCGGCGACTTCGTCGGCAAGCTCGTGCTACTCCCGTAACCCCCAGGGTCACGGTTGGGGGTGACGCACGATTGGTACCGTGTACGACGTCATGTCCACCTGGGGTGCCTCCAAGAAGAAATCGACGTCGGCCGGCAAGAAGTCGGCAGCCAAGAAGGGCTCGACGACGTCCGCGAACACCACCAGCAAGTCCTCGAGCAGCAAATCCTCGACCGGCAAGTCGACCGGCAAGTCCTCGACCCGCAAGGGGTCGGCGGCAGCATCGGGCAGCGTTCGTGATCTGACGCCTCCGGAGGGTTCGAGTTCGCGACGCGACCAGGCAACAGCGGAACTTCGAGAGGCGGTTGGCGGACGAGAGCACGAGTTCGTCGGGCTCGGCCTGATCGGTCTGGCCGTCCTGCTTGGGCTCGCGGTCTATGTGAACCTCGCCGGACCATTGGGGAGAGGCATCGAAACTCTCGCCGGCTGGTTGTTCGGCCTGGGTCGCTACGCCGTCCCGGTGATGCTCGTCGCCATCGGCGTTTCGTTCCTGCGAAAGGGACGCTCCGCAAGCCCGTCCCAACTCGTCGTCGGCTGGTCGATGATGTCGCTGGCCATCCTCGGCCTGCTGCAGGTCGCCCGAGGTGCCGAGCAGTTCAGCGACGCCGCCGACGGGATCGACGAGGCCGGCGGCTGGATCGGCGCGCTCGTCGGCATTCCCTTCGAAGCGCTCTTGGGGACGGCCGGCGCCGCCGTGGTGCTCGTGACTGCATTCGCCGGCGGCGCGCTACTGGTCACACGCACATCGATCAAGACGTTCGCCCAGCACACCGGTGGCTTCTTCGCGGCGATCGGCGCTCCGCTGGGTCGTGCCGCCAAGTCAGGCATCAGCAACATCTCGACGCTGAACAGCGACCGCGAGGCCGATGCGGCAGCCCGATCCGCATCGGGTGACATCGGCGTGACGGGCGAGGCGTCGCCGTTGTCGCCAGGGCTGTACGACTTCGCTGCGGAAGGCGACGACCTGGGCGGTGGTGCGCTGCCACCGCCGAAGACTCGCCGGACGAAGAAGCCGAAGATCAACGCGGGGAGCCAACCTGCTGCGACCGCCGTCGGCGACGGGGCGCAGGTGGGCGAGTGGGTGCTGCCACCCATGACGTTCCTCGACCGCCCGGGCGAGCAGACCATCGATCGCAAGGCCGTCGAGGCGCGCGGCCAGATGCTGCACGAATCACTCGCGTCGCACGGAGTCGAAACCACGCTGCTCGGCATGACTGTCGGTCCGACGGTGACCCGCTACGAACTCGAACTCGGCCCAGGGGTCAAGGTTGCTCGGGTCACCAGCCTGCAGAAGGACATCGCGTACGCGATGGCCGCGGTCGATGTGCGCATCCTGGCGCCGATTCCAGGGCGTTCGGCGATCGGCGTCGAGGTGCCCAACCATCAACGCCAACTCGTCGCGCTCGGTGATCTGCTGACGTCGGCCGAGGCGGCGAAGGCCGGCAACCCACTCGACGTGGCCATCGGCAAGGACATCGCCGGCAAGGCCGTCTTCCTCGACCTCGCGGCCACGCCGCACATGCTGATCGCGGGTGCCACCGGCGCCGGCAAGTCGAGCGGCATCAACTGCATCATCACCTCGCTCTTGATGCGCACGACCCCCGACAACGTGCGGCTGATCCTCATCGACCCGAAGCAGGTCGAGATGGGCCAGTACGCGCGCCTGCCGCACCTGCTCACGCAGCCGGTGACCAATCCGAAGAAGGCCGCCAACGCGCTCGGCTGGGCCGTCAAAGAGATGGAGCGACGCTACGACGTGCTCTCCGAACTCGGCTACCGCGACATCACCGGCTACAACAAGGCCTTCGCCAAGGGGCAGATCCAGCCACCGCTCGGGTCCGAGATCGACTACGAGCACATGCCCTACATCGTGGTGGTCGTCGACGAGCTCAACGACCTGATGATGGTCGCCGCTCGCGACGTCGAAGAGTCGATCACCCGTATCGCCCAGAAGGCCCGCGCCGTCGGAATCCACTTGATCGTCGCGACGCAACGCCCGTCGGTCAATGTGATCACCGGCGTGATCAAGGCCAACATCCCGGCCCGCATGGCGTTCGCCGTATCGAGCCTCACCGACAGTCGGGTCATCCTCGACCAGCCCGGCGCCGAGAAACTCGTCGGCAAGGGCGACATGCTGCTGCTGCCCGGCAACTCGTCGGTCGCCAACCGCATCCAGGGTTCGTTCGTCAGCGAGGACGAGGTCCGTCAGGTTGTCGCCCATTGGCGAGCCCAGTCGCCCGAACCGATCTATTCCAACGACGTCGAGTCGGGTGGCGAGAGCGATGGCGCCGGACCGGCCGGCTCCGGGTCGTCGGGACAGTCGTCGCTGGTGCCGCCGCGCGCCGATGCCTCTGCTGGTGCCAGTACACCCACCTCCGGCTCGATGGCGGGGTTCGATGACGCCGACGTCACCTCCGACGCCAATGCGTTCTCGGCCGGGGAAGAAGACGAAGACACCGCGATGATGCGTCAGGCGATGGAACTCGTCGTGCGCAGCCAGCTCGGGTCGACCTCGATGCTGCAGCGCAAGCTCAAGGTCGGGTTCGCTCGTGCCGGTCGAATCATGGATCTCCTCGAGCAGCGCGGGGTCGTCGGGCCGAGCGAGGGTTCGAAGGCCCGGTCGGTGCTGATGACAGTGGAGGAGTTCGAGCTCCTCCAGCAGAACGGCCAGGTCTGACCCACGACACCTCCGGTGGCATCATGTCTCGATGCCCGCACCCGTCGTTCGTGAGTTCACCCCCGAGTTGACCGAGATCGCCCACGGGCTCAGGTTCCCGGAAGGCCCGATCGCGATGCCGGATGGTTCGGTGGTCGTGGTCGAGATGTTCGGGCCACGCCTCACCCGCGTGCACCCCGACGGCTCGACCGAGACGATCGCCGAGATGCCCGGTGGCCCCAACGGTGCCGCGGTCGGTCCGGATGGTGCCATCTATGTCTGCAACAACGGCGGCGTCTTCACTCCGGTCGACCTCGGCGGCATGATGTTTCCCGGGCCGTTCGACTCCGAGCGCTACCTCGGCGGGAGTATCCAACGCGTCGATGTGCACGACGGCACGGTGACCGACCTGTACACCGAGTGCGACGGCCATGCGTTGCGGGGCCCGAACGACATCGTCATGGACGGCCACGGCGGGTTCTGGTTCACCGACCACGGGATCCGCGACACCCGTGGCCGCCGGGCTGACCTGTCGGGGATCTACTACGGGCACGTCGACGGCAGCGGGATCTCCGAAGTCGTGTATCCCACCGACTCGCCGAACGGCATCGGCCTGTCGCCCGACACCGACACGCTGTACTGGGCAGAGACCCACAACGGCCGGGTCCATCGGCGCACGATCACGCAACCCGGCGAAGTGCTCGCGCCCGCGCCGCTCGACCTCTCCGCTGTGCTCTACGGCTTTCCCGGCTACCAACTGCTCAGTTCGCTCGCGGTCGATGCCGAGGGCTGGGTCTGCGTGGCCACCCTCGTCAACGGAGGCATCACGGCGATCTCGCCCGACGGTTCCGAGGTCGAGTTCTACGAAACCGGCGACCCGATCACCACCAACATCTGCTTTGGCGGCGACGATCTCCGCACGGCCTACGTCACCTGTTCGAGCTCGGGTCAACTCGTGTCGTTCCGCTGGCCCCGTCCCGGTCTGCGTCTCGCCCACCAGTGACCAGAACGCCGTCGGCATCGGTACCGATCATCGACCTGAGCGGGTTCCGCGACGGCGACATTCGGCAACGTCGTGCACTTGGCGAGCGGATCGATCGCGCGTGCCGGGAGGTCGGCTTCTTCACCGTGGTCGGTCATGGCGTGAACGACGCCACCGTCGAGACGCTGCGATCGGCGGCGCAGGACTTCTTCGACGCGCCGCTCGAGGACCGGCTCGCAGTGGCGATGCCCGAGCCCGGCTCTCCGTATGGTTACAACCCGATGCGGGCGGAGTCGCTCAACCGGTCGATCGGCGGGGTGGCGCTCGCGGACCTCAAAGAGACGTTCAACGTCGGCCCGATCGACCCGCCACCGCGGCCACGCGGCGATATGGAGGACCCCGATGAGCGGGCGGTGTACGCGCCGAACCTGTGGCCGCCTGCGGTACCGTCGCTGCGGCCTGCAGCCGAGGCGTACTACCGATCGATGGCCGACCTCGCCGCGACGCTGATGGAGGCGTTCGCGGTGGCGTTGGGTCTCGATGTCCGGACCTTCGATCATCTGATCGACGCCCACGGGTCGGCGTTGCGCCTCGCGCACTATCCGGCGCTCGACGAGAGGCCGGTGCCGGGGCAGTTCCGTGCAGGTGCCCACACCGACTACGGGACGCTCACGATCTTGTGGACCGACGGCGAGCCAGGGCTCGAGGTGCAGGCGGTCGACGGGACCTGGCTGGCCGTCGAACCGGTCGACGGTGGCTTGATCGTGAACCTGGGTGATCTGATGCAGCGTTGGACGAACGATCGGTGGCGGTCGACGATGCACCGCGTCGTGGCTGCGGCCGAGGTCGGCAGTCGATTGTCGATCCCGTTCTTCCACAACGCGAACTGGGACGCCCGAGTGGCGTGCATCGTGGCAGACGGTGAGACCCCCAAGTATCCGCCGACCACCGCCGGCCGTCACCTCATGGAGAAGTTCCGCTCGACCGTGGTGTGACGTCGGTGCGATGAGCGAAGCGACCGTATGCGGCGGTTTGGCTCATCGGTGTGGGCGCGCCGGCGGGTGCGATGAGCGAAGCGACCGTATGCGGCGGTTTGGCTCATCGCTCGGGACGGGGCGGGATCGGCCTCGCTGGGAGGCCCCTCGGGTAGCCTGGTCGGCCGTGTCCCAGCGGTTCTACATCGAGACGCTCGGCTGCCCGAAGAACGACGTCGATTCCGACAAGCTGGTCGGCGCGCTCCTCGCGGACGGCATGGAAGCGACCGACGACGCTGCGCTCGCTGACCTCGTGGTGGTGAACACCTGCGCCTTCATCGACGATGCCCGCCGCGAATCGATCGACACGATCCTCGCCCTCGACGAGCAGCGCCGCAACGGCTCGCGCCTGGTGGTCACGGGCTGTATGGCCGAGCGGTACGGCGACGAACTGGCGGCGGAGCTTCCCGAAGTCGACCAGGTCGCCGGATTCGGCAAGGCGTTCAACGTGACGCCCGAACTTCGAGACGGCACGGAAGTGCCCAACGGGCCGCAACGCAAGCTGATCCCGGTGTCGTCCACGCCGCTGCCCGAGTTCGACCTGCTCAACCTGCCCCGCCCCAAGTCGGCGGTGCCGTGGGCGTACGTGAAGATCGCCGAGGGCTGCGACCGGTCGTGCGGGTTCTGTGCGATCCCGAGCTTCCGTGGACCGCAGCGAAGCCGCGACGTGGCGTCGATTCTCACCGAGGTCGAACAGCTCGAAGCCCGCGAGATCGTGCTGGTCGCGCAGGACCTCGCGTCGTACGGCAAGGATCGCCCCGACGAGCTCGGCGCCGGCTCGATCGTGCCGCTGGTGAACGCCGTGGCGAGCGCCGTCGACCGGGTGCGGTTGCTGTACCTGTACCCGAGTGATCTCACCGACGGGCTGATCGACGCGATCTGCGACTCGGGAGTGCCCTACTTCGACCTCTCCCTCCAGCACGTCAGCAAGCCCCTGCTGCGGCGGATGCGCCGCTGGGGTGACGGCCAACGCTTCCTCGACCGCATCGCCGACATCCGAGAGCGCGAGCCGGAGGCGGCGTTCCGGAGCAACTTCATCGTCGGCTATCCGGGCGAGACCGAGGCCGACCACGACCAGCTGCTTCACTTCGTCGAAGAGGCGCAGCTCGACTGGTGCGGGTTCTTCTCCTACAGCCGCGAAGACGGTACCTACGCCGCCGACCTCGACGGCGCCGTCGAGGGTAACTTGATGAGCGAGCGGCTCGCCGAGCTGCGTGAGCTGCAGGACGACATCACCGCCACCCGCCGCGATGCGCTGATCGGCCAGACCCTCAGCGTGCTCGTCGACACCCCGGGTGTTGGTCGCAGCCATCGCGAGGCGCCCGAGATCGACGGCGTCATCCATCTCGACGAAGGACTGGCCCCTGGCTACATCGTCGACGTCGAGATCGTCGACGCACTCGGCCCCGATCTGGTGGCGGCCGGTGTGAGCGTCGAGGCGCTGGAGACGATCTGATGGTCGAGCCCGACAAGCTCGCAACCTGGGCGAACGCGATCACCGTCGGCCGATTGCTGCTGTCGCCGCTGATGTTCTGGGTGATCCCGAACGACGAGTTCGGCTCGTGGATCGCGTTCACGATGTGGATCGTGTTCAGCTCCACGGATTTCCTCGACGGCTACCTCGCCCGCCGTCAGGGCACCACATCGGCTGGTGCGTTTCTCGACCCGCTCGCCGACAAGGTCCTGATCCTCGGCGCGATGTTCACCCTGGTGAGCACCGGCGTCTTCTGGGTGGTGCCGGTCGTGATCATCACCGCCCGCGAGGTCATCATCAGCGTCTACCGAGTGCTCGTGGGCGGCAAGGGCATCAGCGTCCCGGCGATCAGGCTGGCCAAGTACAAGACCGTGTGCCAGCAAGGGGCCGTGGCATTCGCGCTGCTGCCGCTCACGGCCGTCGACGCCACCTGGTTGTGGAACGGTTTCCTGTGGCTCGCCGTCGTGCTCGCACTGGTGAGCGGCGCCCAATACCTGCTGCGGGCTCGCCAACTCGAAGCGGTCGCGCCTGAGGCATCCATCGACCCGGTCGGGCGAGCGGCAACGGCCGAATGACGCTGCGCTGCGACGTCCTGGCGGTCGGCACCGAGTTGTTGCTCGGCCAGATCATCGACTCGAACTCGGCGTGGATCGGCGGCGAGCTGGCCGCCAATGGCATCGACTCGCTCGTGCAGGTCAAGGTCGGCGACAACGTCGGACGGATCGAGACCCAACTCCGGCGGCTGCTCGACTCGGCCGACGCGGTGATCATGTGCGGAGGTCTCGGCCCGACCCACGATGACCTGACGCGTGATGCGATCGCCGCGGTGATGGGCGTCGACCTGGTGCCCGATGACGCAGTGGCCGAGGTGATCCGCTCGATGTTCGAGGCCCGCGGCCGTCGAATGGCGGAGAACAACTTGCGCCAGGCGCACGTGCCCGTTGGTGCCACGATCATCCCGCAGACCCGCGGCACGGCACCGGGCTTGATCTGCCCGGTCACCGTGAACGGCGTCGAGAAGGTCGTGTACGCCGTGCCCGGCGTCCCCCATGAGATGTACGACATGGTGCACCGGGCGGTCCTGCCCGACCTGCGGCGCCGCAGCGGCGACGACTCGGTGATCGCCAGCCGGGTGTTGCGCACGTGGGGTGAGAGCGAGAGCGGGCTGAACGAGCGCCTCGACCACGTGATCGAGCAGCTGGAGGGCCCCGACACTCCGACGCTCGCGTTCCTGGCCAGTGGCTGGGAGGGCCTCAAGGTGCGCCTGACACACAAGGCGCCGACGATCGACGAGTGCACGACGCAGCTCGACCGTTGGGAAGATGTCGTGCGTGACGAACTCGGCGACCTCGTGTTCGGCACCGACGGCGACACGATGGAGTCGGTGGTGCTCGACCTGTGTCGCCAGCAGGGGTTGACGCTCGCCACCGCTGAGTCGGTCACCGGTGGACTCGTCGGTGCCCGGCTGACGGCGATTCCGGGAGCGAGCGATGTGTTCCGCGGGGCGATCGTCAGCTACGCCACCGCGGTCAAGCGCACGATGCTCGGCGTGGGGGACGGGCCGGTCGTGAGCGAGGCGGCCGCGCGCCGGATGGCCCACGGTGTTCGTGAGCAGCTCGGCGCCGACGTCGGCCTGTCGCTCACCGGTGTCGCCGGCCCGGACGAGCAGGACGGCCAACCCGTCGGCACGCTCTACATGGGTCTGGTCGGACCGGATTTCGACGAGGTGCGCCACGCGCTGCTCCCCGGCCAGCGCGAGCAGATGCGCCAGTTCTCGGTGATCACCGCCCTCGGCCTCCTGCGCAGCGAACTGGCTGCCCGCTAGCGTTGCGTCAAAGCCCTCGTAGCTCAGTTGGATAGAGCAACGGCCTTCTAATCCGTAGCGCGCACGTTCGAATCGTGCCGAGGGCGCTGTAGCCTGGACACCTGCTGCGCCGACGGAGTCGTCGCCACCCCACCCCCGATCAGGCGAGGTTCTGCGTGAAGTTCAAGAAGGGCGAAACCGTCATCTACCCCCAGCACGGCGCGTGTGTCGTGATGGGGACCAAGAAGATGGAGTTCTTCGGCGAGAAGCAGGACTATCTGATCCTCAAGACGGTCATCAACGAGATGACGTTGAAGGTGCCGATCTCGAGCACCGACGAGGTCGGCGTGCGGCCCCCCGTGTCGGCCGACGAACTCGAAGACCTCGTGGCAGTGCTGGCCAAGCCGGATCCCCGCGTGCCCTCCAACTGGAGTCGTCGCTTCAAGAACCACCAGGAGAAGCTCAAGAGCGGCGACGTCTACCAGGTCGCGGAGGTCGTCCGGAACCTCGCCGCCCGCAACCGCGATGCATCGCTGTCGGCCGCCGAGCGCACGATGTACGAACGTGCCCGGGTCAACCTGATCTCGGAGATCTCTCCGGCGTTGAAGGTGTCCGCTGAAGACGCCGAGGCCTACCTCGATGACGCGCTCGCCAAGGGCGTGCTCAAGGCCCCGCCCGCCGAGGCGAAGAAGAAGAAGTGACCGCTACGTCTGGGGTCAGACCCCAGACGTGCCACTTGGCAGGGTGAAGCGGACGGTCACTGGGAGGTGATCGGAGATCGCTGCCCACTGCTCGCTGCCGTCAGGCGCAGAGACTTCGACGTTCTGAGCGTGTTCGGGAAGCAGCACGTGGTCGAGTGATTGCGTGGGCGCTTCGGATGGATTGCTCATCGGCGAGGCGACGTGCTCCACGCCGGGGAGGCGCTCGATGATCGAGGGGTCGCCGGCGTCGTTGAAGTCACCGGCCACGACGGCAGGTGGTTCGTCGCCGATGCTCGCGACCAGGTAGCGCACTCTGACCGCTTCAGCCCGACGCGAATCGTCGTCGTCATGCGGCGACAGGTGCAGGTTGTAGATCATCAGCATCGATCGGTCGGCTCGACCGATCAGACCCCACTGTGCAATACGGCGACGCCAGCTTCGCATCGGCTGCTCGTCCGAGATCTCCGTGTGGCCGACCGCGTCGAGCAGGTGCGGTGTCATGATCGCCATTCCCTCGGCCCGCCACCACAGCGCCTTCGTGTACGGGTAGTGCTTGAGGGCCCATGTGAAACGCATGGGCAGCATCGCGGCGAGTGAGGTGGCCTGGCGTTTGCGGATCTCTTGCACGACGACGACGTCCGGCGATGCTTCCCGGATGGTTGCTGCGATTGCGTCGACGTCGGGGGCCGCAGACCCGTGAACGTTCCATGTGAGGACGGTCCAGTCCGAAGCCTCCGGCGGGCCGGGATTCGAGTCTTCCAACGACATGTCGCCGAGTGTCGCACGTCGCCGTGCCAGACTCGGCGACCATGAGCAACGTCGCATTCCTCGGCCTCGGCGTGATGGGGGCCCCGATGGCACGCCACCTCGCGAAGGCAGGCCACCACGTCGTGGTGTACAACCGCACCGCGTCGAAATCGTTGGCCTGGGTGGCCCTCAACGGCAACCAGGCGGCGCCCACTCCGGCCGAGGCCGTCAACGGTGCAGATCTCGTGATGCTCTGCGTCGGCAACGACGACGACGTCCGCGAAGTCGTGCTCGGCCCGAACGGTGCGCTCGCGGCGATGGCGCCGGGATCGATCCTGATCGACCACACCACGGCATCGGCGGGCGTGGCTCGCGAACTCGCTGCGGCGAGCGCCGAACGCGGCGTTGGCTTCGTCGACGCGCCCGTGTCGGGCGGCCAGGCGGGTGCTGAGAACGGCCAGCTCACGGTGATGTGCGGCTGCGACGACGCCGAGGTGTTCGAGGCCGCCAAGACTGCGATCGATGCCTACGCGAAGTCCTGTGTGCAGCTCGGGCCGGCGGGTGCCGGTCAGCTCACCAAGATGGTCAACCAGATCTGCATCGCCGGCCTGCTCCAGGGGCTCGCCGAGGGTGTGAACTTCGCCAAGCTCGCCGGGCTCGACGTCGACCAGGTCGTCGACGTGATCGGCAAGGGTGCGGCGCAGAGCTGGCAGATGGACAACCGGGCCCGCACGATGGCAGCGGACGAGTTCGAGTTCGGGTTCGCCGTCGAGTGGATGCGCAAGGACCTCGGCATCGTGCTCGACGAAGCCGACCGCAATGGGGCCCGCCTGCCGGTGACCGCGCTCGTCGACCAGTTCTACAAGGACGTCGTGGCTCGGGGCGGGGACCGCTGGGACACCAGCAGTCTCATCCGGCTGCTGCAGTGACCGTGTTGCGCCGGGTGACCCTGGCGCAGAATTCACGAACGCACTAACATCGCTGCATCCGACGAGGAGGTCAACGATGTCGACCATTCCAGCGAATGCACAGGCGGTGCTCGGAACCGACGCCGTGGCGCACGTGTGGACCGAGAACCCCGACGGCACTCCGCAGGTGTCGGTCGTGTGGGTGATTGCCCAGGGCGACGAGATCCTCTTCGGAACCGATGCCCGCAGTCAGAAGGCGAAGAACCTCGCACGGAATGACCGCGTGATCCTGTCGATCGAGGATGTCGAGCGCAACGAGCGCGGCTATCAACGCCACCTGGTGATTCGTGGGCGTGCCCGTGTCGAGCCGGGGCCGGACCCTGA
>DATLBC010000066.1:0-45221 GCA_035527095.1 Ilumatobacteraceae bacterium
CGCGCCGGAGGACGTTACGACGGCTGTCAGCACGTCATCTCCTTCGCTTCTTGACCGTGGACGGGACGCTCGCGATCAGGCGAACTTCAACAGGATGAAGACCACGAAGCCGATGAGGGCCAGGGCTTCGGTGAAGGCGATGCCGAGGAACATGGTGGTACGCACCATGCCGGCGGCCTCGGGCTGGCGAGCCATTGCCTCGACGGACTTGCCGACGAGGTAGCCGATGCCGATGCCGGGGCCGATGGCGGCGAGGCCATAGGCGTAACCGGCGCCTGCGGCAGCGCTGATGTTCTTGGCGTCAGCCGGGTCGTCGATCTGGGCAACCAGAGCGCTGAATGCTTCCATGGGGTCTTCTCCTGTTGTGCTTTCGGTAGATGGGAGATCGGGGTGTTCGAACGGTGATGAGTGGTGCGATGCTGCCGCGGACTCAGTGGTCCTCGGCGTGTCCGACCGTCGAGTTGTTGATGTACACGGCGGCAAGGATCGCGAAGATGTAGGCCTGCAGGAAGGCGACGAGAATCTCGAATGCCGTCAGGAAGATCAACATGCCGAACGGCAGGATGCTCATCGGCACGAGGAAGATCTGTGAGGTCTCCGCGGTGAACAGTGCGTGGGTCAGCAGACCGAACGTGACGAGCAGGATGTGGCCGGCGAGCATGTTGGCCATGAGTCGCACGGTCAACGAGAACGGCGTCACGATGATGGTCGAGATGAACTCGATGAGCCCGACGAGCGGCTTCAGTGCCGTCGGCACGCCGGGGGGCCACAGCAGGTGACCGAAGTATCCCAGACCCTGATGCTTCAAGCCGGTGCCGATGTAGATCACCCAGACCAGCAGCGACAGCGCCAACGGAATGGCGATACGCGCCGTGGCCGGCATCTGAATGATCGGAATCACTCCTGGGATGTTGCACAGGAAGATGAACATGAACAGGCTCAGGAGGAACGGCGTCCACGGAAGGCCTGACTTGCCGAGCGTCTGCATCACCACGCTCTCCTCGATGAAGTCGATCGTGACTTCGGCGAGGTTGCGGGCACCGGTCGGCGCGACCAACGGGTCACGGCGAGCGGCGAGCAGGAACAGGGTGATGCTGATCACCGTCGCGGCGACGGCGATCAGAGCGATCTTGTTGAACGAGGGGAAGATGTCCTGCCAACGCAGGATCTCGTTGATCGGCGGGAACTCGAGTCCGAACACGTGGTTTCCGTTTCAGTCGTGAGTGTGGGTAGGGCGGATGGTGAGCGTGGGATGGGGCGGTGATGGCGGGTCAGGCAGCGGATTGCGTCTTGGTCGGTTTGAGTCCGGGATGCGCCAGCGACAACGCGACGTACTTCATCTCCCAGAACAACAGACCGAGGTGCGTGATGATGATGGTCGATCCGAGTGCCGGAAACGAAATCCAAGCCGCGTCCTTGACCAGCCAGACAGCCAGGAAGATGAGCGCGAGCCGGATGATGTAGCCGAACAACGTGGCCGCCATCATCAGTCCGAGCGAGATTCGAGCGGCGCTGGCGATGGACGCAGCTGCCAGCGCGAAGTTCGCGAGCACGATGGCGATTCCGTAGGCGCTCGACCAGACGCCGTCCATGCCCCAGATCACGCCGCACACGGCGATCAGGAGCGGAGCGACGATCAGGCCGCGCTTGATCATGTCGGTCGAGACCTCGACCTCGGGCGCAGGCCCGTCGAAACGAGTCGTGATCAGCTCGGGCGATGCGCTTCGGTCGTTCATGCGGCGCGACTCCGGTCGGAGGTCTTGGTGGCCCGTTCTGCTTCGAGCTCGTCCATGCGATCGTCGTATCGGTACTTCCACTTGGCGAACAGACCGACTGCACCGAGCACGGCGAACACGATCATGAAGATCGGCGTGGTGCCGAACAGCCAGTCGAATCCAGAGCCGACGCCGAAGAACAACGCCATGATGACCGCTGCCTCGATGCCGAGGCCCAGGCCGTCTTGCGTGTCGACGCGTGTCTGCTTTGGGAGGAGCTTCATTGATCCAAGGGGCGTCCGAGCATGGGCTGCGGTCGAGCAGCTGAGCTTGTGAACGCACGCACAACCTAGTGGGCCGACCCCGTCGGGGGCAACCCTTTGGCCAAAGTCTCCGCGTCACTTTCGTTCAACGCGATCGACGTGGCCTCGACGGCGACCGGCGACACGGGCGCTGACTCGTCCTGATCGGGTTCCGAAGTCTCTCGACGTCGCGCACGGACACTCGGGTGCAGCACGGTGAACAACACGATCCCGAGGGCGACGATGCCGAACGGAAGGTACGTCGGATTGCGCCCCGTCAGTGTCGGATAGAGCACGAACGCCGACAGCAACAACGTCCAGGTCCACAGGATCACGACGCTGCGTCGGTGGCCGTGGCCGAGATCCATGAGGCGGTGGTGGAGGTGTCCCTTGTCGGCTGTCGACAGCGACCGGCGGCTCGTGGCGCGTCGGAAGACCGCGAACGCCAGATCGAAGATCGGGACACCGAGGATCAGGAGCGGGATCGCCAACGGAGCGAGGAAGAAGTACGTCTGGCCGATGAATTCCTGATTGAACGAATCGGCACGACCTCCGACGACGCTCGTCGCGACCGCGAGCAACAACCCCAGCAACAGCGCGCCACCGTCGCCCATCATGATGCGCGCTGGGTTGAAGTTGTGCGGCAGGAATCCGACGCACACGCCCACCGCGATGATGGCGATGAGCGGTCCGATGTTCGTGGCATTGATCACGTCGCTGTCGATCAATTCCTGGCTGTAGAGGAAGAACGCTCCTGCGCCGATCGCCACGATGCCGGCCGCCAGCCCGTCGAGCCCGTCGATCAGGTTGATCGCTTGCGTCATCCCCAAGAGCCACAGCACGGTCACCAGCGGGCGCCATTCCTGCGCGAGCAGGATCGGACCGTCGAAGAAGGGCAGCCGGAACGCGTACATGACCACGCCGAACTGGACCAGCGCGAGGCCTGCGAGCACGGTGCCGGCGACCTTTGCCGGGGGCGACAGGCCGCGCACGTCGTCGACGAACCCGACGATGTAGATGATCGTCGCTGCGACAAGCACGCCGATCGGCTCGGAGTTGCTCGCGAACAACACATCGAATGCGTCGAGCAGCCAGGCGGCGAGCATGGCCGCGAGCAGGCCGACGTACATCGCCATCCCACCGACATCCGGCAACGGACTCTGGTGCACCGTCCGATCGTTCGGCAGGTACACCCAGCCCCGACGTCGCGCGACCATGCCCACGAGGGGCGTGGTGCCGAAGGTGACGAGCGCCGCGACGGCTCCGATCAGGAGAAAGGAACCGGTGTCGGGCACGATCGATCAGCTTACGACGGCATCAACTGGCCGGATAGGCCGGGAACCGAGCGCAGAGCTCGGCGACGTCCTTGCGGACCAGTTCGAGCTCGGCGGCGTCATCGCGTCGACGCAGTGCTCGGGCGATGAACCCGGCGATCAGCGGCATTTCGGCTTCGGTCATCCCCTGCGTGGTGACCGACGGCGTCCCGATGCGTACACCGCTGGTGACGAAGGGGCTGCGCGGATCGTCGGGGATCGTGTTCTTGTTGAGCGTGATCCCCGCCTCGTCGAGCTTCGCCTGCGCCTCCTTGCCGGTCAGCTCGGCGTCGAATGGCGTGAGGTCGACGACCATCAGGTGGTTGTCGGTGCCGCCCGACACGAGTCGGAAGCCCTCTTGCACCAGCGCGTCCGCCAGCGCGGACGCGTTCGACACGACCTGGTGCGCGTACTCACGGAACGATGGGTCGGCCGCCTCGCGGAATGCCACGGCCTTCCCGGCGATGACGTGTTCGAGCGGTCCGCCTTGCCACCCGGGAAACACGGCTTTGTCGATCGCCTTGGCGTGCTCAGCCTTGCAGAGGATGGCGCCGCCGCGCGGACCGCGCAGCGTCTTGTGCGTGGTGAACGTGACCACGTCGGCGTAGGGCACCGGGTTCGGGTGAGCGCCACCGGCGACGAGTCCGGCGAGGTGAGCGATGTCGAACAACAGCAGCGCTCCGACCTCGTCGGCGATCTTCTTGAACGGCTCGGGGTCGAGACGGCGCGGGTAGGCAGTGGTGCCGGCGACGATCATCTTCGGGCGGTGCTCGAGCGCCAGGGCTCGCACTTCGTCCATGTCGATGCGGTCCTCGGCGCCAGTGCCGTACGACACGAAGTTGTACAACAGACCGCTCGCATTGACCGGCGAACCGTGGGTGAGGTGGCCGCCGTGATCGAGGCTGAGACCGAGCACCGTGTCGCCCGGCTGCAGCAGCGCCTGGTACACGCACATGTTGGCGTTGGCGCCGGAGTGCGGTTGCACGTTCGCGTGGTCGGCCCCGAACAGCGCCTTCACCCGATCGATTGCGAGCTGCTCGATGTCGTCGACGATCGCGTTGCCGCCGTAGTACCGCTTGCCGGGATAGCCCTCGGAGTACTTGTTGGTGAGCACCGAGCCCACCGCCGCCATGACGGCCGGCGACGTGAAGTTCTCGCTGGCGATCAGCTGGATGCCGGTGGTCTGGCGTTCGACCTCACGCTCGATGAGGTCGACGACCTCGGTGTCGGGGTCGGTGTCGGAGGGGAACGGCATCTGTGGTCCTTCGGGATCTAGAAGTGTGTTTCGAGTTCGGAGAGTTGATCGACCCGGCGGGCGTGGCGTCCGCCCTCGAAATCGGTGGTGAGAAACGTAGTGACGATCTCCTCGGCGAGGCCTTCACCGACGACCCGGGCGCCCATCGACAACACGTTCGCATCGTTGTGCTCTCGTGCCATCCGAGCGGTGTACAGGCAGTTGCAGAGCGCTGCGCGTACGCCGCGCACCTTGTTGGCAGCGAGCTGTTCGCCCTGGCCGCTGCCGCCGAGCACGATGCCGACGTCCGCGTCTCCGTCGCGAACGGTGCGACCGACCCCGGCGCAGATCGCCGGATAGTCGACCGACTCGGTGGAGTGCGTGCCCTGATCATCGACCCGGTAGCCCTGCCCGAGCAGCATGGTCACCAGGTGCTGCTTCAGGTCGTAGCCGGCGTGGTCGGAACCGATCGCGATCCGGCGTGCATCGGCGGCCACTTCCATGAGGGCCGAGTGTAGGTCCTCACCAGCCGAGCGCCAGATGTGAGCCGACATCGACCGCTGCGTAGGGTTCGGACGTGACATCGCCGCGTCGACCGCCATCCCGCCAGCCCGACGACCGCACCGCAGTCATCATCGGCGTCGGGCAGTTCGTCAATCGGAGCGAGTCGCTCGACGATGCGCTCGAGCCAGTCGCCCTGATGGAGCAGGCCGTGCTCGCAGCGTCGACCGACGCCAAGCTCGATGGCCCGCCGACCGCCGACGCCATCCGGGTGGTCGGGCAGTTGTCGTGGCGCTACGGAAACGTGCCCAGGTTCCTGGCTGCGCGTCTCGGACTGGCACCGGCACGCCTCGACTACACCACAATGGGTGGCAACAGCCCGCAGTCGTTGGTCAACGCGACCGCACTGCAGATCCAATCCGGCGAGATCGACATCGCCATTCTCGCCGGCGGCGAGACGACCAAGACCCGCCTGCGGGGCCGTGCGGCGGGCATCGAGTTCGACTGGCCGAAGTCCGACCCGGGCGACGAACCGACCATCGTCGGCGAGGACCTCCACATGGCAATGGACGCCGAGATCCAACGTGGGATCGTGGCGCCGGTGCAGCACTACCCGATGTTCGAAACCGCGATTCGTGCCGCTTCGGGCCGCTCGATCGACGAGCACGAGGCCCACCTCGGCCGGCTCTACGCCGACCTCAGTGCCGTCGCTGCTCGCAATCCGTACGCCTGGATCCGAGAGGCGAAGACCGCCGACGAGATCGTCACCGTGACCGAGCGCAACCGGATGATCGGCCTGCCGTATCCGAAGCTGTTGAACTCGAACAACGGTGTCGACATGGCTGCCGCGCTCATCATGTGTTCGGTCGGCGCCGCCCGGCGCCTCGGCGTTCCCGAGGACCGATGGGTGTTCCCGCACGCCGGCACCGACTGCCACGAGCACCAGTTCGTCTCGCATCGCGACACCTTCGCGCGAACACCCGCAATCGAGATCGGCGGACGTCGAGCGCTCGAACTCGCAGGCATCGGCATCGACGACGTCTCGGTGATCGACCTCTACTCGTGCTTTCCGGCGGCAGTGCAGCTCGGCGCCCAGTCGCTCGGCATCGATCTGGCGACCCGCCAGTGGTCGCGAACGGGCGGCATGACCTTCGCCGGCGGACCGTGGAACAACTACGTGATGCACGCGATCGCCACCGTGGTGAACGACCTGCGCGAGCGGCCGGGCGACTACGGCATGGTGTGGGCCAACGGCGGCTTCGTCACCAAGCATGCGTTCGGTGTGTACTCGACCGTCCCCGTCACCGAGTTCCGTCACGACAAGCCCCAGGCGGAGATCGACGCACTGCCCCGCCGCGAGCTCGCTCCAGCAACCGACGCCGCCGGCAGCGCAACGATCGAGTCCTACACGGTGATGTTCGACCGCGACGGTGCACCCGAACGGTCGCTGGCGGCATGCCTGCTCGGCGACGGGCGCCGGGCATGGGGCACCTCCGATGCCGGCGAGGTGACCGCGGCGATGTGCGAGGGCGAGTGGGTCGGTCGCTCGGTCGACCTCGATGCTGCGGGCGACATCCACGTCGCCTGACTCACACCGGCCAGGGCGTCGCGTTCGCCAAATTCGTCACGACCCCGACCGATGAGCGGAGCGACCGCATACGGCGGGTTCGCTCATCGCTTCTCGCAGGCCCACCCGACCGATGACCGCACACGGCGGGTTCGCTCATCGCTTCTCGGGAGGACGACCGGCGATGGCATGCTCAGCGGATGACCTCGCCGACCCCTCCTCGTGTATTGCTCGACTGCGATCCGGGCCACGACGACGCGCTGGCGATCGTCGCCGCCGCCCGCTATTCCGACCTCGTCGGGATCACGACCGTTGCGGGCAACGCACCGCTCGACCGCACGACCCACAACGCGATGGTGATGCGAGATCTGCTCGGCCTCGATGTGCCGGTGCACGCGGGCAGTCCACGGCCCCTCCTCGCCGAGGCAAGCGCCGCCGCCTTCGTCCATGGCGACAGCGGTCTCGACGGCGCCGACCTCCCCGCACCGACCACCGCACTCGATGGCACCGACGCCGTCAGCTTCATCATCGAGACCTGTCGCACCACCGCCGACGTCTGGCTCGTTCCCGTCGGCCCGCTGACCAACATCGCGCTGGCCCTGCGCGCCGCACCCGACATCGCTGAACGGATTGCCGGAATCTCACTGATGGGCGGTGGCACGTTCGGCAACCGCACGCCGGCCGCAGAGTTCAATGTGTGGGCCGACCCGGAGGCGGCCGCCATCGTGTTCGGGTACGGCGGACCGCTCGTGATGGCCGGACTCGACGTGACACACCAGTTCCAAGCCACCCGGGCGCGAATCGGCGCGATCGAGGCGCTCCCCGGAAGATTGGCCGCCGTGCTCGCCGACCTGCTCAGGTTCTTCAGCGAGAACTACCGAGTGCGTCACGAACCCGGATCGATGCAGGGCGCCGCGGTCCACGACCCGCTTGCCGTGTTCGCCGTGACCCACCCTGGGCTGTTGGGACGTTCCGCGCGTCACGTGGCGATCGAGACCACGGGCGAGCACACCCGCGGCATGACCGTGATCGACCAGCGGGCGATCACCGCGCGCTCAGCGCCGAATTGCGACGTGCTCGACTCCGTGAACGACGACGCCGTGTTCGACCTGCTCGTCGCCGCGGTCGCCCATTTCAGTCGCTGATCTCTCTCGATCCGGGTCACCCCGGTTCGAACGTGCGTCCTACTGTCGGCCGATGCGCGCCACCGCGATGTCCAACTGGGAACTCCAAGTCGACGACATCGACATGCCGACCGTCGGTCCCGGCCAGGTGCTCACCAAGGTTCTGGCGTGCGGGATCTGCGGCAGCGATCTCCATCTGCTCCGACGCGGCGAGGAGGCGCGCCGGTTCTCCGACGCACTCGCCGCCGAGGACGCAGAGGCTCGCTCCCCCGACGAACCGCCGGTCAACATGTTCCATCCCGCAGGCGATCTCGTCATGGGTCACGAGTTCTGCTGTGAGGTCGTCGAGACCGGCCCGGGGGTGACGAACCTCTCGTTCGGCGACGTGATCGTGTCGATGCCGATCGCGTTCGACGCAGCGGGCCTCCATCCGATCGGATTCTCGAACCTCTGTCCAGGCGGCCACGCCGAGTTCATGGCGCTCAACGAACTGCTGGCCATCAAGGTGCCACCGGCCTCCCGCACGAGATGGCTGCGATGACCGAACCGCTCGCGGTCGGTGTCCATGCCGTCGCAGCGTCGGGCATCGGTCCGATCGTCGGCGCCGACCTCTCATCGGCTCGGCGCCGTCTTGCCGAGCAACTCGGCTGCGACGAAGTCGTCGACCCGAGCGAGGACACCGCTATCCGCGCCTGGCGACGCATCGACGGCACCGAAGCACTCGTCGTCTTCGAAGCGGTCGGGACACCCGGGATGATCGAACACACGATGCGCATGGCGCCGAAGAACAGTCGCATCCTGATCGTGGGCGCCTGCATGGAGCAGGACCACATCCATCCAATGCTCGGCATCAACCAGCAGCTGTCGCTGCAGTTCGTACTCGGCTACAAGCCGAGGAGTTCGCGGCATCGCTCGATGCGATCGCCACCGAACGTGTCGACCTCTCGCCGCTGCTCACTGGCACGGTTGGCATCGACGACATCCCTCGCGCATTCACCGAACTCGGCGATCCCGAGGCGCATGCCAAGATCCTCGTCCAGCCGTGACATCTCTGGCGCCTTGGTTTCCTACAGTGGAGTGGTGACCGATACCTTCCCCCGCCAACACGCGAGGACCCAACGCTTCACCCTCGGAGAGCCCCGCAATGTCACGGTGTCGCCCGACGGTCAGCGAGTGGTGTTCCTGCGCAGCGGCGGTGGCAGCGACCCGGTGAATGCCCTATGGGTGTTGGACGTCGAGTCGGGCACCGAGCGTCTGGTTGCCGACCCCCGGGCGCTGCTCGCCGAAGCCGACGACGCGAGCTCGGATCTCCCGGCGGCGGAACGAGCGCGCCGCGAACGGGCACGAGAAGGTGCCGGTGGGATCACGTCGTATGCCACCGACCGCAACGCCACCGTGGTCGCCTTCGGCCTGGCCGGACGCCTCTTCGCCGGCGGACTGCTGTCGGGCCAGGCGCGAGAGCTCGCGGTCGACGGCCCGGTGTTCGATCCGCGGCCGGACCCGACCGCTCGGCGGATTGCCTACGTCAGCGGGGCGAGCCTGCGCATCGGCGAACTCGACGGAAGCTCATTCGCACTGGCGGGTGGCGGCGGTGAGCCCGACACGGTGTCATGGGGAAGCGCCGATTTCGTCGCCGCCGAGGAGATGGGTCGGTTTCGTGGCTACTGGTGGAGTCCCGATGGGACCGTGCTCGCGGCGTGCCGCGTCGACGACAGCGCTGTCGACGAGTGGGTCATCGCCGACCCGGCGCATCCGGACCGACCCGCTCGCATCGTCCGGTATCCCGCCGCTGGAACCGCCAACGCGGACGTCACGCTCCACCTCCTCGGCCTCGACGGTTCGCGGACGCCTGTCGACTGGGACCGCGACTTCTTCCCGTACCTCGCCGCTGTCGACTGGAGCGATGCGGGACTCACGTTGCTCGTTCAGGCGCGCGACCAACAGGGAACGATGGTGCTCCAGGTCGACACCACCGAGGCACCGACTCGGGGCGAGACGACCGTCTTGTCACACGACTACGACGATGCGTGGGTCGAACTGGCCCCGGGCGCCCCGGCCCGCCTCGCCGACGGCCGCCTCGTGATGACGGCGGATCGCGACGGAGCACGACGCCTGCTCATCGGCGACGAAGCCGTGACGCCGCCGGAACTCCAGGTCCGTTCGATCGTGTCGACGGGTGGCGACGAGTCGGTACCGTCCGTCACCTTGTGCGCCAACCCGATCGACGACGCCACGCAGCTCCATGTCTGGAGGTGGACCGACGGCGACCTGCACACGATCACCGCCGAGGCGGGTGTCCACAGCGCCGTTGTGGGAGGGTCCACCACGGTGATCCGCTCGGCCACGCTCGACCGGCCCGGCACGACGACGGTCGCGCACACGGCGACCCGTGACATCGAGATCGCCTCGCTCGCCGAGACGCCACTGCTGGAGCCGAACCTGCGGTTGCTGACCGTCGGCGATCGCGACCTGGCCGTCGCAGTGCTGTTCCCGCGCGATGTCGACTCCGACGGGCCACCGCTTCCTGTACTGCTCGACCCGTACGGCGGGCCGCACGCACTGCGCGTCACACAGGCGAGCAACGCGTACCTGACCTCGCAGTGGTTCGCCGACCAGGGGTTCGCTGTGATCGTCGCGGACGGTCGCGGCACGCCGGGGCGCGGCAGCCGCTGGGAGCGCGCCGTGCACGGCGACCTTGCCGGTCCGACACTCGACGACCAGATCG
Source organism: Ilumatobacteraceae bacterium (assembly GCA_035527095.1). Classification (GTDB taxonomy): domain Bacteria; phylum Actinomycetota; class Acidimicrobiia; order Acidimicrobiales; family Ilumatobacteraceae; genus Sva-07. The sequence continues at coordinate 10,482 of DATLBC010000066.1, forward strand.
ATGCGCTCCACGCCGTGGCCCAACAGCTCCCGGGACTCGACCTCGGGCGGGTCGCAATTCGGGGATGGAGCTTCGGTGGGTACCTCGCAGCGCTCGCCGTCCTGCGCCGTCCCGACGTGTTCCATGCCGCCATCGCCGGCGCTCCGGTGACCGAGTGGCGTCTCTACGACACCCACTACACCGAGCGGTACCTGGGCGATCCCGCGGATCGGGGCGACCAGTACGACTCGAGTTCGTTGCTGCCGCTTGCGGCCGAGCTGACGCGACCGCTGTTGCTGATTCACGGACTCGCAGACGACAACGTCGTCGCGGCGCATACTCTGCAGCTGTCGGCCGCCCTGCTCGCCGCCGGACGCCCCCACGAGGTGCTGCCGCTCGCCGGCGTCACCCACATGACCCCGCAAGAGGACGTGGCCGAGAATCTGCTGCTCCACCAACTCGACTTCCTGCGCCGATCACTCCCGCCGATCCCCTCAACCCCGAAGGACCCCTCGTGAGCCGACGTCTCGAAGACCTCTACCGCGGCGTTGCCGTGCACGCCACCGCCGACCTCGAACACCAGGCTGCGCTCGAGTTGCTCGCCCTCGTGATGCTCTCCGATGACAACATCAGCGACGAGGAGATCGAGATGCTCCGTGAGATCAGCACCGACTGGCGAGACGAAGGTGCGACCTTCGAGCAGTACATCCGCCCCGCAATCGAGGCGGCTCGCTACGCGATCGAGCGCGACGAAGTGCAGTCGTTCCTGGACTCGATCGACACGCGCATCAGTAGCCGCGTCTTGCGGTCTGCACTGTTCTCCGCTGCACGAGACGTCGCCGACGTCGACCGGGGAGTCACACCGGAGGAAGGCACGATCCTCGCCGAGGTCGCCGTCCGCTTCAGCTGACCTCGCGACCGTGGTTCCCCGAGCCAGGTCTCCGGGAACCACGGTGGTCCCCGGAGACCCGGGCTGGGGGGACCTGGCTCAGGTGGGGCGGCGGGCGATGGCGATGCGGTCGCGGTCGGTCAGGTCCTTGCGAATCTCGATGTCGACGAGGTCGGCTTCGCGCAGTATGTCGTCGACCGCTCGACCCTGATCGGCTCCGATCTCGAGAACCAACGAACCACCGCGACGCAGCCGATCGGGAGCGCCGGCGGCGATCATCCGTATGTCATCGAGGCCGTCGTCTCCCGCGAAGAGGGCGCTGGCCGGTTCCCAGGCGCCGACGTCCGATTCGAGGTCCGGCGAGCCGACCGCCACGTACGGAGGGTTCGACACGATGACATCGAACTCCATGTCATCGGGCAACGGATCGAACCACGAGCCGTGTGCGATGCGGACGTTCGCCGCCGCCGGGCCGATGCCCGCAAGGTTCGCCCGCGCGACGTCGATCGCATCAGCACTCGCATCGGTGATCCAGACCTCGGTGCCGAGACGCGGGAGCTCATACGCCATCGACAACCCGATGGCGCCCGAACCCGTCCCGAGGTCCACGACGGTGCGCGTCGGCCCGCGCTGGGACGCCAACTCGATCGCGAACTCCGCAACTTGTTCGGTCTCGGGTCGCGGAATCAACACGCGACGGTCGACCGCGAGCGTGATGTGCCGGAAACTCCACTCCCCCAGTACGTACTGCAGCGGCTCACCAGTCCGGTAACGCGCCACCATCGAGTCGAGGTGCGACACCATCCGAACTGTCGCGGCCTCGTCGAGCTGGGCGACGAACTCGTCGCCGTCGATGCTCGCCGATGCCACCTCGCACAGCCATCGCGCTCGGGTCCGGTCACCGAGGACGTCGGCGGTCTCGGCCAGCAGCTCCCTCCATGTCACCGCATCGTCGGTGCGATGGCTGCTCATTCGCCCTCGGCGAGGAGGCGGGCACGCTCGTCGGCTTGGAGCGCGTCGATCACCACCTGGAGTTCGCCACCCAGGATTGCCGACAACCGGTACACGGTGAAGCCGATGCGGTGATCGGTCACCCGGTTCTCCTTGTAGTTGTACGTCCGCACCTTCTCGCTGCGGCCGCCGCCACCGACCTGCGAACGGCGCTCGGCCGACAGCTCGTCGTGGCGTTCGCGCTCGGCCAGCTCGAACAAGCGGGCGCGCAGCACGAGCATCGCCCGTGCCTTGTTCTGGAGCTGCGAACGCTCGTCCTGCATCGAGACCACGACACCGGTCGGGCGATGGGTGATACGAACCGCGGAGTCGGTGGTGTTGACGCTCTGGCCGCCGGGCCCGCTCGCTCTGAACACGTCGACGTCGAGGTCGCGATCGTCGATCTGGACGTCGATCTCGTCGACTTCGGGCAGCACGGTCACCGTGGCCGACGACGTGTGGATCCGACCCTGGCTCTCGGTCGCGGGCACCCGCTGCACGCGGTGAGGCCCACCCTCGAACTTGAGATTCCGCCAGGCGGTCACCCCACGGATCTCGAAGGTCACGTCGTTGAACCCACCCATCTCGCTCGGCGACGACGACAGCGTCTCGACCTTCCAGCGCTGCGCTGCTGCGTAGGCCAGGTACATCTCGTACAGATCACGGGCGAACAGGTTCGCCTCCTCGCCACCTTCAGCGCCACGGATCTCCATGATCACGTGCTTGCCATCGTGCGGGTCCGCGGGGAGCATCAGCTCGCGAAGCTCGTCCTCGATCGCTGCGGCCTCACTGTTCGCAGCGTCGATCTCCGCAACGAGCATGTCGCGTTCTGGACCCGAGGCTCCGACCAGCATGTCGCGTGCGGCGTCGGCGTCGGCGCGTCGCGACTCCTGGCGACGATAGGCCTCGACGACCGGACCGAGCTCGCTGTAGCGCTTCGACAGTCGACGAACCTCGCCCGAGTTGGCCAGCACCGCTGGATCGGAAAGCTGCTGTTCGAGCGTCTCGTACTCGTCGACGACGTGGCGGAGGCGTTCCAGCATGGCGAGTCGAGGCTACTGGCCGAGCGAAACGACGCCGTCCCGATGGCGGGCACCTCACACGGTGCGGATGTCGACCGGCGTCGCGAGCAGCGCGAGAAGGTCGCGGCTGATCGATATCGCGTCGCGTTCACGCAGTGCCACGATCACCGGGGCGTCCGACGTCGCTTGGACATCTGCGACGAACCCGACGAGGTCGACGTCGACACCGACCGAACAGACGACCATCGAGGCCCGTCCCTGCGCATCGACGGCGCGGGCGACGCACGGGATCGGATCCTTGAGGTTGGGGCGAGGCTGCGGCGGTTCCGTGGGCGTGACCGAGGCCATGCCGATCAGCGACGGGTCCTGTTCGAGCTGCCACCGGAGCAACCGCTCCTGGCCCAAGCGGTTGAGCGGGTGCTGCGGTGCATCGGTTGAGCGATGGGAACGCACGGCCTCGACCACGGACGCCAGCGCGTCGACCGTGGGAATGTCGCCGTGCAACAGACGGAACGCCTCGCGGTCGTTGGCGCCGACGCCGACTTCGAGCAGCACGCCGTCGGCCGCGGCAGGGCTCGGCGGCGGCGCGATGTCGATGTCGCCCAGCTCGGCGAAGTGACCGGTCGTGGGCGTATCGACGACGCGACACACCTCGAGCCCACGCACCTCGCCGACGACGACACCGTGTTCGACGTTCGCCGTTGCGCCGGCGGCCTCGATCGCGTCGACGAGTTCGAGGTGCTCGGCCTGCGGCGCCGGCGCCGGGGCAAGAGGTTCAGCGATGACGGGAAGCAGCATCCGGTCCTGTGGGTACCAGACAGTGACCGGGAACTCGAGTCGCTGCGCGCGGCGGGCGAGCAGTCCGGTGTCGTGTTCGACCACCAGGTGCATGGCCGTCGCATCCCGGCGAATCGACCACGCCAGGGCGGGACCGAGCGACCTGCCCGCCGGCCCCTCGACGAGCACCCAGGCCTCTGCGTCGTGATGCAACGCAGCGCCACTCGGGAACTCGTCGGGTTCGACGTCGATCGAGCAGCCGAGATGCTCTGCGACCAGGGCCCGCAACTTGATCCCGAGCAGTCGGCTCCTTCGATCCTCACCGGATCCGGACTGCCGTGCACCGTCTGGGCCCTCGTTCATCGCTCGGAACCTATCGGCGGATGCCGAGAGGTCAGATGAAGTAGCCGGTGACGTCAGCGACGAGATTGACTGCGCCCGCGTGGTTGTAGAGCCGCACCTTGCCGTTCGCACCGATCTTTGCGATCACGAGGTTCGCGATGGTGTCGCCGGCCGAGACATTGAGACTCGAGGCATTCGGCCGACCGAGTCCGTCGGGGTACACCGTCACGTGGGTGTCCGACGACGGGTCCGTTGCGGTCACGTTGAGAATGACGGCGCTGGCCTGGGGCGCAATGCCGCCTGCACCTGCGACGGCGAGATCGATCTCGGTCCCCCCGCGAACAACACCTCGTCGGGCTCCCTTCCCGACACGGGTGTCGAGCAGACGTGTCGGGGTGACGGCAACGAGGCGATCGCCGGATGCTGTGAAACAGCCGACGACATCGGCGATCAGGTCGAGGTCGCCACCGGAGGCGTAGAGACTGACCGCACCACCTGCGCCCAGCTTGCAGACGACCAGGTTCGGGACGTTGCGCCCGGCGTTGTAGTTGAGGTTCGAGATCAGCGGCCGAGCCTGACCGCGTGGCCAGACCGAGACGTAGCCCGCGCCACGGGGATTCACGGCAGCAACGTTGAGCACGACGGAGTCCGCACCGCTCGCGGGTACGCCGCCTCGGCCCGCAATGACGAGATCGATGACCCCGCCGGCGCGCACGCGTCGAGCAGGCGCGCCGTTGCCGGTTCGGGTGTCGAGCACCCGGTCGGGAACGAGTGGCGTGAGCCGCGAGGCCGATTCCTGGCGCACGAAGCCCATGACGTCGACCACGCAGTTCGCCGTCCCGAACGCGTTGTACACCCCAATGCAACCGTCCGGTCCCACTCCGACGATCGCCATGTTCGGCACCGTGCGACCTGGACGGGGGTTCAGGCTGGACGAACCGGTGACCGGAGCGTTGGACGGGAACACACTGAAGAAGCCGCGGTGGGTCGCGTCGACCGACGTGACGTTGACTGCGACTGCCAGGACCCCGGCTGCCGGCACACCGGCGCGGCCCGTGACCCGGACCCGCAGGGTCTGGCCGTGCCCGATCGGGCCGCGAGAACCGCCGGTTCCGTCGCGGGTGTCGCACAGTCGCGACGGAGCGATCGCCACGAAGTCGCCGGGCACCGTCGCGCCGCTGCCCGACGGCGGGGTCCCGGAACCACCGGTCCCGCTACCACCGGGAGGCAGTGGCGGGACGACGCCGGGCGACCGGGCGAACAGACCCAGATTCTGGATGGCTCGACCACCGAGCACCTCGGAAGCTCCACCTCCGAGCCAACCGTCGATCAGGCTGCCGTAGTAGTCGCGATAGTCGACGTGGAAGGGCATCCGGTCCCACCGCGCCAGCCCGGCGAGTGACGGGCGCTGCCCGTATCGACCGCCGCGCACATTGGCGCCGAGCACGAAGTGCGGGGCGCTCGTACCGTGATCGGTACCGGCACCGTCGTTGCTCCAGCTCGTCCGGCCGAACTCGGAGTACGTCATGATCGTCACCCGACTCGACCATGCCGGCGACAGCACCTGGAAGAACCGTTGAACGGCGGCGTTCAGCTCGCGCATCCGGGCCGGATGCGCATTCGGTTGGCCGGCGTGACTGTCGAAGTCGCCCCAGCCGGCACTCAGCACGCGCAGACCGAGGTTCGCGTTGACGAGGCGAGCCATCACCTCCATCTCGGCGACGAGCGGGACATCCGACAACTGATCATCGGGCGGGATCAGCGGAGCGAGCGTCGTTGCGAGGTCGAGTTGATCGACCATCGCGCCACCGACTCGACCCCGCCAGGTCGCCGGGTCACCGGCCCCCAGACGCCGCAACGCCGCATAGATGTTGCGGTCGTTCGAATTCGCCGACGCACCGAATGCGGGCCGCCCGGCGGGCACAGCGGTCCCGCGTTGGACCTGTCCGACCAGATGCAGCGGCACGGACTGGCCGATCTCGGCTGCCGCATAGAGGTTCTTGGCTCCGCCCAGATGACCGTCGAGCCAGCGGCCCAGCCAGCCAGAAGTGGGGACACCCGTCGGACTGCCTGCCATCCACTTCGCCATCGAGTTGAAGTGGCTGAGGTCGGGGTCCGGATAGCCGATCCCTTCGACGATCGCCAGCTGTCCGGCATCCCAGAACTGCTTGAACGCGGTGAGTTCCGGGTTGAGACCGGTCACTGCGTCGATCGGCAAGGTGTTCTCGGGACGGATCGCCAGGCTGCGGTGCTGGCCGTAGTACTGCTGATCGTTGATCGGCACGACGGTGTTGAGTCCGTCGTTGCCGCCGAACATGCCGATCACGATCAGCACGCCGTCGTTCGGACCCGCCGGACCCGCCGCCCACACCGTCGGGTCGAGGCCGGGCAGCGACAGATCGAGCAACGAACTCGCGGGGCCGACGAGCGCGCCGGCACCCACGCCGAGGCCGACGAGTTGCAGGAATCGGCGGCGGTCGAGGGCGTTGGCGTCGACGTCGGCCACCTGCAGGTGGCGGAGGGCATCGGCGGTGGAGATGTCGGGGTCGAGCATGATCAGGCCAGGTGCATCTCGGGAGCGAGCAGGACGAGGAGCAGCGCGTTGTTGCGTTCCCAGACGGAGGCGCCGTTGGCGTAGCGGACGATTTCGGCGACCGTCGATGCGGGTAGTTGGAGACGTGTCAGCTCGAGCAGGCGATCGATGAACGCCGCATTCGTGAGGACGGGGAGCTGTGCCGGAAACGGTGTCCGGGCGGTGATCTCCGAGCGCATGATCGAGCCGCCGGCGAGCGTGATCGGGCCGTCGTCGCCGGTCCAGTAGTCCCGGTTCGACGCCCAGAAGAAGCTCTGCGCCGTCCGGGCGCGACCCTCCATGGCGCTCGCGTTCACCCAGTATCCGTTCGGGCGCCAACCACTGACGTTGGGCGGGAACAGCAGACGTTGGCCCATCGCCTCCATCAGCCAGGTCACATTCGCCTCGCGAGACCGCTTGCCCGTCGCGACGAGCAGCGCGACCACGTACTCGACCGGAGTGCGAACGAGACCTTGTTTCACCGAGTCGGTGTAGAAGTCCGAGTGCGTCAGCATCGCGGTCACCCATGGCCGGACGGCGAAGTCGTTCTCGTCGAGCGCGGTACGCATCGCCAGCATCGCCCCCGCCGGAGGCGGCGTGTCCGTGGCGAACGACGCCCAGAGCTTGACGGAGAGGAACTCTGCTGCGACGGCGCGTGTCGCACGGTTCCGGTTCGCAGTGTTCGTCGCCCCCTGAGGCACGGTCCCGTCGCCGAGGATCACCGAGATCGTCTCGGGCCCGTGGCCGGGCCAGGCACTCGTGGCCGAGTCGGTGTTGATCCGGCGTCCGAGGAAGTCCTTCGGCGAGGCATCGTGCCAGTCGGCGCGCCAGCGATACGGGCTGACGTCGTCGTTCCACTGATCGGTGTGCCCCGTCCACGCTGCCGTCGACGCCTCGACATCGGCTTCGGTGTAGTTGCCGACGCCGAGCAGGAACAGCTCCATCAGTTCACGGGCGAAGTTCTGATTCGGCGAGGTCTTCCTGTTCTGATTGTTGTCGAGGTAGCGAATCATCGCCACCTGCGTCGACATCGTCGTGACGAGCGCCCGGATGTTGCCGAGCCCCTCCTTGCGCCAGAGGTCGATCTGTTCGCGCATCAGCATCGACGAGCCGACCTTGCCGAACTCGCTGCAGAAGTGGCCGTGCCAGAAGAAGGCGAGGCGCTCCTGGAAGGGACGGATCGAATCGTGCGCCATCTGATCGAGCCAGAAGTGGGTGAGGTCCTGGCCCCGTTCCCAGTCGCGGGAAACCGGCGCCGTGAACGTGACCGATGGCGGCGTGACCGCGACGTCGAGCACGTTTGCGACCGCGTCGTCGATCGAGCCGAGTGCGAGGAGTTCCGCGACACGATGCGGGCGATCGACGAATTCGGTTCGACGCAACAGGTGTCGAACGTTCGCCTCGGTCAGTGGTGGTGCCGCCATGTGAGAACTTCCCCTTGCTCTATCGGCACACGACTCCACGAGGTTGAGCCCTTCTTCGAGCAATTTCTCACGAGCCACGAAAACGACGAACGCCACCCCGGAGGGTGGCGTCGGTCGCTCTTGGTGGGGTACGGGCTCGGCGCCCGCGCTGTTCAGTCGTCGGCGGGGGTTGCCGGCGCGTTCTTTCGCTGGCCATAGCGCTTGTTGAAGCGCTCGACGCGTCCGCCGGAGTCGACGAGCTTCTGCTTGCCCGTGAAGAACGGGTGGCACTCGTTGCACAGTTCGACCGTGAGGTCGCCGTCGACGGTCGACTTGGTCACGAAGGTGTTACCGCACGAGCAGCGCACCGTAGTGTCGGAGTAGTTGGGGTGGATGTCGGTCTTCATGATGGATCTCCTGTGAGTGGCTGAGCGGGCTGGCCCTGTGCCCCCGGTCGTCACCCAGATCGGCAGTCAACCCTATCGGTTGCGCCGGTGCCAGGCACCGCGTCACCGCCAGCCCGCCGAGCCCGGGCAGCGGTGAGCTCGGTCAGCCCGGTTGCTTCGCGATCTCGGCGAGGAACTCGTCGTTGGTGCGGAACGTCTTGAGACGGTCGATCAGCAGCTCGAGACCGGCAGCGGCGCTGCCGTCCTGAGCGAGGCCAGACAGCACTCGACGCAGCTTCCACACCTGCTGGAGCTGCTTGCGGTCGAACAGCAGCTCCTCGTGGCGAGTGGACGACGCATCGACATCGATCGCCGGGTAGATGCGCCGCTCGGCGACCTTGCGATCGAGACGCAGCTCCATGTTGCCGGTGCCCTTGAACTCTTCGAAGATGGCATCGTCCATGCGGCTGTTGGTGTCGACCAGCGCGGTGGCGAGGATGGTGAGCGAGCCACCTTCCTCGCAGTTGCGAGCCGAGCCGAAGAACTTCTTCGGCGGATAGAGCGCGCCCGCGTCGATACCACCGGACAGGATCTTGCCGCTGGCGGGCGCCGCGAGGTTGTAGGCGCGGCTGAGGCGGGTGATGCCGTCGAGGATGATCACGACGTCCTTGCCGGCCTCGACCATACGACGCGCCTTGGCGATCGTCATCTCGGCGACGTGAGTGTGCTCGTCGCTCGGACGGTCGAAGGTGGAAGAGATCACTTCTCCCTTGACGCTGCGACGCATGTCGGTGACCTCTTCGGGTCGTTCGTCGATCAGCAGCACGAGCAACTCGACCTCGGGGTTGTTGAGCTCGATCGACTTGGCGATCGTCTTCATCACCGTGGTCTTGCCGGCCTTGGGCGGCGAGACGATGATGCCGCGCTGGCCCTTGCCGATCGGCGAGACGAGGTCGATGATGCGCGCCGTCATGTTCGCCGGATCACTCGGATCCTCCAGCGTGAGGCGCTGGTCGGGGAACAGCGCCGTGAGACTCTCGAAGTGCGGGCGCTTCTTGGCCGCTTCGGGGTCGCCACCGTTGATGGTGTACACCTCGAGCAGGCCGGGGTTCTTCTCGTTGCGACCGGCGGGACGCACCTTGCCGGTGATCTTGTCACCCTTGCGGAGGCCGTACTGGCGAGCCAGCTTGAGCGGAATGTAGGCATCCTGCTTGCTCGGGAGGTACCCGTCGACACGCAGAAAGCCGTAGCCCTCGTCACGGATGTCGAGGTAGCCCTCGACATCGACCGGCTCGGTGCTCTCCGAGCCCGTGTCCTGATCGATGAGCTCGACATCTTCGCCCTGCGGGCCCTCCTGGCCGCCCCGGCCCTTGCGGCGGCGGCGACGACGACGGTTGCCGTCGCCCGGATCGTTGTTGCGGTTGTCGTTGCGCTGCGCACCGCCTTGGGAGTTACGGGTGCGATCACCACCTTGGCCACCTTGGCCACCTTGGCCACCTTGATCGGTCCGACCGCCGGCGGTTTGTCCGCCCTGGCCCGCCTGTCCCGCCTGGTCACCGCCCTTGCGGTCGCCGCGGTTCTGGTCGTTGCGGTTCTGGTCGTTGCGGTTGCGGTTGCGCGGCTCGCCGTCGCGGTTGCGGTCGTTGCGCGGTGCCGGCTCAGCTGCATCGGCCGAGTCGCCGGTCTGCGCGAGCTCGATCTCCCAGTCGGCGAGCGGCTCGCCGTCGGGGCCGAGCACGATCTCGGCGGCGGCCGACGGCGCGGATGGCGCAGACGGCGCAGACGGCGCATCCTCCGAGTCGTTCGTGGACACCGTGTCGTCGCTCGCCGAGGCATCGATCACCGGCGCATCGGACGTGCTCTGGCCGTTGCTCGGGGCTGTCTCTGGTGCTGTCTCTACTGCCGGAGCCGGAGCAGAGTTGGATCCGGTGGTGTCCAGGATCTTGTCGATGATGTCCGACTTCTTCTGTCGAGCGGTGACCTTGACGCCGAGCGCCTTGGCCATCTCCAGCAGGGTGTCCTTGTCCTTCGATTCGAGCATGGACTGTTCGAGTGCGGCTGCGGCCACGAGGATTCCTCTCTTCTCGCCGAGCAGCAGGCTGGGCGAGGGATCGAGCACCAGAGGGAGGGGTTGCGTCGGCGCTCAACGCGACCGAGACGTGGATCCCCTGGCAGAAATTCGCACACGACCGAGATCTCGGGGTGCGGCCCGGAGAACCGGGCGAGGATCAGCGTAGCAGCACGGCCGTCGCACACCACGCATCCCGACGAACCTCACCAGCGCGGGCGGTCAGTGACGGGTGAGGTGCTCGACGAGCGCTTCCACGGCGACGAGGTCGTTGGCGATCGTCTGGGTGCGCTCGGGTCGTTCGAACAAGTCGGCGAGGTGGCCCGGCAGCGACGGTCGTTGGCCGGTGGCCCGTTCAACGGCATCGGGGAACTTCGCCGGATGGGCAGTGCCGAGCGTGACCACCGGGTGGTGGTCGGAATCGAGACCGGTGAGCATCGCCGCCGCCGCCGTGCCCGTGGCCGTGTGCGGGTCGAGCACCACCCCGGTCAGCCGATGGATGCGGGCGATCTCGGCGAGCGTGGCGTCGTCGTCGAATGCCGCCGCCCGGAAGTGGCCGGTGATGAACTGCTCACGCTGATCGGCCTCGATGTCGAGTCGACCAGTGGCACGGAACCGGCCGAGCTGTTCGGCGGTCATTCCACCGTCACGACCATTCATCTCGAACAGCAAGCGCTCGAAATTCGACGACACCTGGATGTCCATCGACGGGCTCAGCGTCGGTACGACATCGCGGGCGCTCATGTCACCGTCGTTGATGAATCGGGTGAGGATGTCGTTGGTGTTCGACGACACGACGAAGCCCTCGATCGTGGCCCCCATCTCGCGGGCGATCCATCCCGACAACACGTTGCCGAAGTTGCCCGTCGGCACGCTGAAAGTGACCGGATCGGCGAATGTCTCGGCCGCTGTGACGTAGTAGACGGTCTGCGCCATCACCCGCGCCCAGTTGATCGAGTTGACCGCCGACAGCTGGTTGCGTTCGCGGAATGGCGCGTCGTTGAACATCGCCTTGACGAGGTCCTGGCAGTCGTCGAAGGTCCCCTCGACAGCCACGGTGTGAACGTTCGGCTCGTCGACGGTGGTCATCTGGCGACGCTGGACGTCGCTGGTGCGACCGAGCGGATAGAGGATGACGATGTCGATGTGTTCGCACCCGACGACACCGTCGATCGCCGCTGAGCCGGTGTCGCCGCTGGTGGCACCCACGATCGTGACACGCTCGCCGCGCTCGCCGAGCACATGGTCGAACATCCGACCGACGAGCTGCAGCGCAACGTCTTTGAAGGCGAGCGTCGGGCCGTGGAACAGCTCCTGGACCCATTGGCGATGGTCGAGTTGCACGAGCGGCACGACAGCCGGGTGCCGGAACGTGTCGTAGGCCTCGGTACACAACCGCGTGAGGGTGACTTCGTCGATGTCGGGTTCGACGAACGGCAGCATCACCTCAACCGCACGTTCGGCGTACGTGTGCGCGGTCGACGACCCGAGTGTTGGCCACCGTTCCGGAACGTAGAGCCCCCCGTCGGTGGCCAGCCCGGCGAGCAGGACGTCGGCAAAACCGAGTTCGGGCGCGGCCCCGCGAGTGGAGACGTAACGCACGGCTCAGTCGCCGATCACGCGCAGGAGGCCACCCACGTTGCGCACCACATCGAGTTCGCGCAGCTCGCGCACCGTGGCCTGCACGTCGGACTCGCGAGCGGAGTGCGTGATGAAGACAAGCCGGGCGTCGGGTCCGTTCCCCTCCTGTTCGGCCACGCGGATGCTGACGCCGTGAGCTGCGAACACACCGGTCACAGCGTGCAGCACGCCGGGCTTGTCGGCGACGTCGAGTCCGAGCAAGTACTCCGCAGAGGTCTCGTCGATCGCACGCACCGTGGCCGGCTCGAGTGCACCCAGCGACCCGTGGGTTCCGTTGCGCAGGTTGATGGCCGCGTCGACGACGTCGCCGAACACCGCGCTGGCGGTGGGTGCGCCGCCGGCGCCACGGCCGTAGAACATCAGCGAGTCGACGAAGCCGCCCTCGACGAAGACGGCGTTGAAGCTGTCACGAACCGATGCGAGCGGATGGTTGATCGGCACCATCGCCGGGTGCACGCGAACGCTGATGTCGCCGGAGTCGCCGTCTCGTTCCACGATCCCGAGGAGCTTGACGACGTAGCCGAGCCGATGGGCGATCGCGATCTCCGCGCCGGTGATCCGGCTGATGCCCTCGTGGTAGACGTCGCCGGCGACCACCTTGGCTCCGAACGCGACCGTGGCGATGATCGCCGCTTTCGCTCCGGCGTCGAAGCCCTCGACGTCGGCGGTCGGGTCGCGCTCGGCGAATCCGAGACGCTGGGCTTCGGCCAGCGCCGTTGCGTAGTCGGCCTCTCCCCCGCCTGCGACCGCATCGGTCATCTTGGTCAGGATGAAATTGGTGGTGCCGTTGATGATCCCGAGCACCCGGCTGATCGGCTCGCCGTGCAGGCTCTCGCGCAGTGCGCGGATGATCGGAATACCGCCCGCCACTGCGGCTTCGAAGAGCAGGTCGCGGCCCGCCGCGTCGGCTGCGGCGTACAGCTCGGCTCCGACGTTCGCGAGCAGCTCCTTGTTCGCCGTGACGACCGGCTTGCCATTGGCGAGCGATTCGAGGATCAGCTCGCGGGCCGGCTCGATGCCACCGATCGCCTCGACGACCAGGTCGATGTCCGGGTCGGCGACCACCGCGTGGACGTCACGGGTGAGCACACCGTCGGCGAGCTCGACCTCGCGGGGCGCCGACAGGTTGCGCACGGCGACGCGCGTCACCTCGAGGCGAAGGCCAGTGCGTCGCTCGACGACATCCGCCTGCGCCTCGACGAGCTGCACGAATGCGGCCCCGACGTTGCCGCACCCGAGTACGCCGATCCTGACCGTTTTCGCGTTGCTCGTCACGATGGGGAGGCTACGGGATCGGCCGTCGTCGCCCCATGCTGTTTCGGCGAGATGAACGTTTCGTCGACGGCTGCGCGTGCCCGCGACCGATCGCGTACCGTCACGCGATGACCAGCATCGACAGCCTGCGACACGCCGCCGACGGATTCCGCGGCGCCGTCGCCCTGGTGGCAGACGACCAATGGCAACTCCCGACGCCGTGCGACGGATGGACCGTCCGCCAAGTCGTGGGTCACGTTGCAGCAGGCTGCCGGATGGCCGCAACCCTCGCCGAGGGCGGCACTCGCCAGGACGCCATTGCCGTGTTGGGCATCGACCATCTGGGCGACGATCCGATGTCGGCTGTCGATCTTGCGCTCGAGCGGCAGCAAGATGCGTTCGGGCGGGCGGGCGTCGCCGAGGACGTGTTCCATCACCCTGCCGGCGACATGCCCGGCGCGCAGGTGATCCGATTCCGGATCAGTGACCTCGTCGTGCACCAATGGGACCTCTCCCGCGCTACGGGTCGCGACGAGACGCTCGATCCGGAGTTGGTGACCGAGGTGTGGAATGACATCGCCCCGATGATCCCGATGATGGCCGCGAGCGGCGTCTTCGGCAGCGGCCCGAGCGGCGAGGTCGCCGACGACGCGCCCTTGCAGGTGCGACTGCTCGACGCAATGGGCCGCCGCCCCTGACCCCGCCCACACGAGCCCGCACCCGTTTGCGTCGACGTGTCGGTGGGCCGCCCCACCGAAACGTCGACGCAAACCGTGTTTGTCAGGTCGTGATGAGATCGTGGTGCTCACCGACGCCGGCGACGACGGCGTCGAAACGCTGCCGGTCGAGCACCGAACCCTCTCGGCGGACGTCCTGCTCGCGCACGACGATCAACTGGTCGACCTTCGCGTAGCTCGGCCGTCCGCTGCGATCCCATCCACCGGTGCCGACCGAGACGGCGCCGTGGCCCTTGTTCTTCGAGGTGAGTGGCACGCCAGCGAGGTCGCCACCCGACCGTCCGATGATCACGACCGGTCGATCCTTGCCCTTGGTGGGATCGTCTTCGTAGGGCACCCACGTCCACACGACCTCACCCGGGTCGGCCTCACCATCGAGATCCGGTGAGTACTCGACCCGCGTTCCGGTGGCAACGCGACGAGTCGTCGGCGCCGAGTCCTTGCGCGTCTTGCCCGCAAAGCGGTCGCGCTCCTTGAAGAGCGCAAGACCCGCGGCGATCAGCCCGGCGATGAGACGACGATTGTTGGCCATTGGCGCCACCGTAATTCCCCGTTTGCGTCACACTTCAGGTGAGACGGGTCACCCGAACCTCGACGCAAACGTGCTGGGGTCAGCCGAGGTCAGTGGCGAGGAGGTCGGCGAAGGTTTCGCGGCGCACCACGAGACGGGCCTCACCGTCGGCGACGAACACGACCGGCGGCCGAGTGATCTTGTTGTAGTTCGAACCCATCGAGTGGCCGTAGGCACCGGTCACCGGCATCGCGAGGAGGTCGCCGACAGCGAGGTCGGACGGCACCTGCGCAGCAAGAGCGAGCACGTCACCTGACTCGCAGTGCTTGCCGACGAGACGGACAGTGAGGTCGCGCTCGGCGTCGACGGCGCGCGGCAGGAACGACTCGTAGCCGGAGCCGTAGAGCACCGGGCGCGGGTTGTCGCTCATGCCCCCGTCGACGGCGACGTAGGTTCGCACGCCCGGAATCTCCTTGAACGTGCCGACGGTGTAGACCGTCATCGCCGCCGACGCCACGATGGCGCGGCCCGGCTCGACGCTCACGCGTGACCTCACGCCGAGCGCGTCACAGGCGTCGAGCAACACGCTCCCCCACTGCCCGATCGTCGGGGCCTCTTCACCCTCCAGGTACGCGACACCGAGACCGCCGCCGAGGATCAGCTCGGGGAGATCGAGCGGCACGGCGAAGTCGGCCATCACCTCGGCGGCTTTGGCAAACGACGACGCCTCGAACACGTTCGAGCCGATGTGGCAGTGCAGGCCAACCAGCTCCATGGCCGACGAGCGGCGGGCGTGGTCGACGGCGCGCAACGCGTCGCCGTTCGCGAGATTGAAGCCGAACTTCGAGTCGTCCTGGCCCGTGGCGATGAACTCGTGAGTGTGGGCGTGAACACCGGGGGTCACGCGCAGCACCACACGCGGTGGCGGACCGATGCCAGCCGCCGCCAGCACGTCGATCCGGTCGAGTTCATCGAAGGAGTCGACGACGATGTAGCGGACCTCGGCCTCGATGGCCTGGCGGAGTTCGTCGCCCGACTTGTTGTTGCCGTGGAGCGTGCACGCGCCTGCCGGAACGCCGGCCGACATCGCCACATGGAGCTCTCCGCCGGTCGCGACGTCGAGCAACAGCCCTTCGTCGTAGGCGAGCTTGGCCATCGCCCGACACAGGAACGCTTTGGTGGCGTAGATGACGCGCTCCGGTCCGAACGCCGCCACCGCTTCCCGGCACCGGGCGCGCAGGTGAGCTTCGTCGTAGACGAACAAAGGGCTGCCGTACTCCTCCGCCAGCGCCTCGATCGACACACCGCCGACCTCGAGCCATCCGTCGTGACCGACCGTCGCCGTATCGGGCAGCAACCGTCGCGCAATCGCACTCATGCCCGCCCTCCAACCAATCCGCCAACCACGTTTGTGTCGAGATGTGGGTGACCCGCCCCACCCAGAACACGCCACAAACGGGCGTTGGATGCGGGCGCCGGGGTCACATCTGCTCCGGTGCATCGATGCCGAGCAGGCCGAGGGCGTGCGCCAGGGTGCGGGCGGTGAGGTCGGCGAGGGCGAGACGGCTGGAGCGCAACGGCTCGTCGGCCTTGAGCACCGGACAGTGCTCGTAGAACGCGGTGAAGTCGGTCGCCAGGTCGTACACGTAGGTGCACAACTTGTGCGGGCTGTAGGTCTCGAGCGTCGTGTCGATCGCCGTCGGGTAGGCGAGCAGCGTCAGCGCCAACGCCCGCTCCTGTGGTGTGCCGACCTGGATGTCGACGCCACGCACCGACGCTCGATCGACGCCTGCGCGCCGGAAGATCGAGCAGATCCGGGCGTGTGCGTATTGGAGATACGGGCCGGTGTTGCCGTCGAACGACAGCATCCGATCCCAGTCGAACACGTAGTCCTTGATCCGGTCGGTGGACAGCTCGGCGTACTTCACGGCCCCGATGCCGATCGTGTGGACCGCCTGCGCTCGTTGATCGGCGTCGAGGTCCGGGTTCCTCTCGTCGATGGCGACCGCAGCACGCTCGAGCGCCTCGTCGAGCAGTTCCACGAACTTCATCGACTCGCCGGTGCGGCTCTTCAGCATCTTGTGATCGGTGCCGAGCACGTTGCCGAACGCGACGTGCACCGCTTCACGCGGCGGCGCGATCCAGCCCGCCATTTCGGCGACCGCAAAAACCATTCTGAAGTGCTGCTGCTGCGGCGCACCGACGACGTACAAGATGAGGTCCGCGCCGAGTCGCTCGACTCGGTCGATCACGCAGGCGAGGTCGCTGGTGGCGTAGTTGAATCCGCCAGCTCCCTTCTGGACGATCAGTGGTAGCGGGTCGCCGTCGCGGTTGGTGAACCCGGGCGGGAACACCACGTCGGCGCCATCAGATTCTGTGAGCAGATCGAGCCTGCGGAGCCGCTCGATCACCTCGGGCATCAGTGGCTGGTACGTGCTTTCACCGGCGAGGTCGTCGTCGGTCAGGTGGACACCGAGCATTTCGTAGACCGTGTTGAAGTGCTTGGTCGACAACTCGACGAGCAGCCCCCACAGTCGTTGCGTCTCGGCGTCACCGCCCTGTAGCAGGACAACGCGCTGCCGCGCCCGGGCCTGGAACTCCTCGGAAGCGTCGAACGCCACCCGCGCCTCCTTGTAGAAGCCGTCGAGATCGCCGAGCGAGAGGTGTTCGGCGGCGCGCTCCTCGCCGAGGTCGACCAGGTGCTCGATCAGCATGCCGAACGGCGTACCCCAGTCGCCGATGTGGTTCTCCCGGATCACGTCGTGGCCGAGGAAGTCGAGCATGCGCACCAGGGCGTCGCCGATCAAGGTGGTGCGCAGGTGTCCGACGTGCATCTCCTTGGCGACATTCGGCGCCGAGTAGTCGATCACGACGGTCTTGATGTCGGTGGCAGGCGCAACCCCGAGCCGGTCGTCGCCGACGACAGCGGCGAGCTGAGCCGCGAGGAATTCCGGCGAGAATGTCACGTTGACGAATCCCGGACCGGCGACCTCGAGGACACTTGCGACGCCGTCGAGGACTTCGGAGTCGAGGACCTGTTGGGCCAGCTCTCGCGGATTCGCGCCGATCCGCTTGGCAAGCGGGAGTGCCCCGTTGATCTGTGCGTCGGCACGATCCGAGGGCCGGACGGTGGGGTCGGCGGGCTCGCCACCGTTCAAGTTGGCGAAGACCGGCGCAAGCAGGTTGGTGATCGTGGCAAGCGGGTCCGACATGGTCGCACCATTCTGCCGGACGGGAGGCGTCGACTCACAAGACCTTCCCAACCGGTGTCTGCATGCCCGTGCGGCAGCAACAGATCATCTCGAAGATCGACATCAGAACACCCCGGGCAACTCGAGTCGTGTCGCCGGCGCCGAGCACCCGTGACTGGGTCGCGGCACCGCCGCGCTATGGTCGCGGCTGCGCCTGGGAGCGCTCCCGGAGGATTGTGTGGTCGAGGACCGTGGTTCGAGTCATCCCCAAATCTGAGCACCGCACGTGACGTCGATGGCCCCTTCCGTCCTGCTCTACGTCGGCTGCTACACGAACGAATCGTCGATCGGCATCCACGTCTACGACTGGTCCGATCCGGCCGGTGACCTCGTCCTTCTGAGCCACGTCGAGCGCGTCGAGCACCCCTCGTTCCTTGCAGTGCACCCGGATGGAGACATCCTCTACGCGGTGAACGAGACGGCGCTGCCCGAGGGTGGAAGCCTCACGGCCTTTCGGATCGACGCGGTCGACGGCTCGCTGACGACGATCGATCGCGCTCCCAGCCATGGCGGCGCTCCGTGCTACGTCAGCGTTGATCCCGACGGCCGACACCTGTACGTCGCCAACTACCTGTCCGGTGCCGTCGCCGCCTACGCCCTCGAACCCGACGGCCGATTCGGCGACGTGGTTGCCGTTCACCAACATCACGGACGCGGCCCCACCTCCCGCCAGGACGGCCCACATGCCCATTGCGTCGTGCCGGGCCCCATCGGCGACTCCGTGTACGCCGCCGATCTGGGTACGGATCGCGTGTATCGCTACGTCCACGATCGCCATCACGACAGCGACACGTTCGCATTGATCGACGAGCTCGTGCTCCACGCAGGGGCCGGACCTCGGCATCTCGCGTTCCATCCCGAACTGCCGGTCGGGTTCTTGGTGTGCGAACTCGATTCGACGATCGTCACGCTCGAGCTCGACCCGGCGGATGGTCGATTGACGCCGCTCGCGTCCACGTCCACCCTGCCGGACGACTTCGAGGGCGAGTCGATCGCCGCCGAGGTTCGCGTGCACCCGACCGGCCGCTTCGTCTACGTCTCCAACCGCGGCCACGACAGCATCGCTGTGTTCGCCTTTGCCGGCGCCGGCGAGCCCCTCGAGCCGCTCGGTCACGTCGACAGTGGCGGTCGGACTCCCCGGAACTTCGTCGTGCACCCGTCGGGACGTGCGCTCCTGGTCGCCAACCAGGACAGCAACACGATCGTTCCGTTCGACATCGACTTGGTGACGGGGATGCCACAGCAGGTCGCCGGCACCCACAGCGTGGCGGAGCCCGTCTGCCTGACGATCGTCGAGATCGAGCGATGACTCTGCCTGTTGGATCAGATCAGACGCGGGTGCTGGTCACCGGAGCATCCGGACGACTCGGCCGCACGGTGGCCGCACGCTTCGATCAGGCTGGGTTCGATCTGCTCGCCACCGACATCGTCGAAGCCGACGACGTGCCGTACCGCTTCGTGGGCGCCGATCTCCTCGATCACGGGTGCGCGCTCGAATTGCTCGAGGACGTCGACGTGTTGGTGCACCTCGGCAATCACCCTGGTGTCGGGCGCACGCCTCCGCAGCTCGTCTTCAACGAGAACATCTCGATGAACGAGAACGTGTTCCAGGGCGCCGCCGAACGAGGCGTCGGAAAGATCGTGTTCGCCAGCACGTTGCAGCAGATCGGCTCGCACGTCGACCGCCGGACCGTGCACAACGAGCCCCCACCCCCGGTGTTCCCAATCGACGAGACCATGGCACCGCAGCCATCCAACGTCTACGCGCTCAGCAAGACGGTCAGCGAGGTCATGTTGCGCTACTACGCCGAGCGGTGCGGAATCGACTGCATCGCACTCCGGTTTCCGCTCCTGCACTACTGCGAGGATCGCGTTCGGGTCAGCGCAGGCGAGGAACAACCGAACGACATCATCGAAGGATTCACGGGACTCTCGTACGACGATGCATCCGAATTGATCCTCGCGGTGGCGAGCACCGACCTCCCCGGCTACCGGGTGTACGCCCCAGCGGTCGCTCATCGCCATCGCGATCTCGCACTCGACGAATTCATCGCTGTCCACTATCCCGACCTCCCCGCCACCACACAGGATCTCGTCGACATCTCCACCATCGTCGAGGAAACGGGTTGGCGACCGACCCCGGTTCAGCACTGGTCCGACCGTTCGTAGCGATCACAATCGGCAACCCGAGGAAGCATCAACATGGCCCAACCCACCACCATCGAAGACGTTCAAGTCATCCTCACCCAGCCCGGTCGCGCCCGTCTGGCGGTCGTGAAGGTGGTGACCTCCGAGCCAGGTCTGCACGGCGTGGGATGCGCCACCTTCACGCAGCGCATTCATGCCGTCGCCGCTGCCGTCGAGCAGCACCTCAAGCCATTCTTGATCGGCCGCGACGTCTCGCGCATCGAGGAGATCTGGCAGATGTCGATGGTGCACGGATACTGGCGCAACGGGCCGGTGTTGAACAACGCCATCTCCGGTGTCGATCAGGCGTTGTGGGACATCAAAGGCAAGCAGGCCGGGATGCCGGTCCATGACCTGCTCGGCGGCAAGTGCCGCGAGGCCGCCAACGTGTACGTCCACGCCGACGGGCCCACCCCGCAGGACGTCACTGATCGCGTGCAGCAGTTCGTCAGCGACGGCTTCCGCTACGTCCGTATTCAGCAAGGACTCTACGGCAGCGGGCAGTCCGGCACGGCGCCACCCAAGGGCGCGCCTGACGGCGCCTATTTCGACCCCAAGGCATACCGCCGCGCCACCCTGTCGATGATGGAGCACGTGCGCGATGCGGTCGGCCCGGACGTGGAGTTGGTGCACGACGTCCACGAGCGACTGGCGCCCTCCGATGCCGTGCTGTTCGCGAAGGACGTCGAGCCGTTGCGCCTGTTCTTCCTCGAGGACCTGCTCGCCCCCGAGGATCTGCACTGGTTCGAACGCGTCCGATCGCAGTCAGCGACACCGTTGGCGATGGGTGAGCTGTTCAACCATCCGCTCGAGTGGCGCACCGTGATCGAGCAACGGTTGGTCGACTTCATCCGGATGCACGTGAGCCAAATGGGTGGCATCACGCCCGCCCGCAAGGCTGCCGACATGGCCCATTCATATGGGATCCGGACCGCGTGGCACGGCCCGCCGGACACCTCACCGGTCGGACATGCAGCGAATCTCCACCTCGATCTGTGGTCGCCGGCGTTCGGGGTGCAGGAGTGGTATCGGCCATCCGAGCTCGAGTACGAGATGTTCCCAGGGCTCCCGATCGTCGAGGATGGCTATCTGTACCCCAACGATCAGCCCGGTCTCGGGATCGACATCGACGAGCAGTTGGCCCGCCAGCACCCCGTCGAGGACATCATCGAGCAATGGACCCAGACCCGACTGCCGGACGGCTCGCCGGCGCGACCATGAACGCGGAGGCGGCCCGACGGGCACGAACCTCGGCGAGCGACGTCGTCGACGCAATCGGCGACGTTCGAATCGTCCCCGTGTTGACGATCGATGACGTCGCGGACGCGCCCGACCTCGTCGCCGCGCTGCTCGCCGGGCGGCTACCGGTCGCGGAGATCACCCTGCGGACCCCGGTCGGGATCGAGGCCATCCGTCGAGTGGCGGCCGACGTGCCGGCTGCGATCGTCGGTGCTGGTTCGGTGACCACAGCGGGCGCAGCGGCGACCGCGATCGATGCCGGAGCGCAGTTCATCGTGTCGCCAGGTCTCGACGAAGGCGTGATCACGACCGCTCACGACCGCGGCGTGCCGGCGATCCCCGGGATCGCGACCCCAACCGAGCTGATGCGGGCGCTGGCGCTCGGGGTGAACGTCGTCAAGTTGTTCCCCGCCGAGGTGGTCGGCGGCGTCGAGATGATCGCGGCCCTGTCAGCGGTGTGGCCCGAGGTCCGATTCATGCCGACTGGAGGCATCTCACTGGCGAACGCTCCCCGGTTTCTCGCCATCGAACAGGTGCTGGCCGTCGGTGGGACGTGGATGGTGGACCGATCCGCAGTTGCCTCCCGTGACTGGGCCTCGGTCACCGCGGCAGCCAGTGCGGCGGCAGCCCTCGCCGAGGTGTCGACGTGAGCGGAGGAGTGACGATCCGGCCTGCCGATCAGTGCCGCTTCGACGTCGTGACGATCGGCGAGGTGATGCTGCGCCTCGACCCCGGAGAGGGGCGGGTCCGTACGGCTCGCACGTTCACGGTCTCCGAAGGGGGTGGGGAGTACAACGTCGGGCGCGCCCTCCGACGGTGTTTCGGCCAGCGGGCAGCGCTGGTGACCGCGATCGGCGACAACGAGGTGGGGCGACTACTCGAAGACCTTCTGCTGCAGGGCGGAGTCGACCTCGACCACGTGATCTGGAGACCGGCTGACGATGTCGGCGAGCACCATCGAACCCCGTTGAACTTCACTGAACGCGGCTTCGGGGTGCGCGCTCCACGCGGCGTCTACGACCGTGCCAACTCCGCGACCGCCACGCTGCAGCCCGACGACGTCGACTGGGATCACCTCTTCGGCGAACTCGGCGTGCGCTGGCTCCACACCGGCGGCATCTTTGCCGGCCTCTCGGAATCGACGTTCGAGGTCGCCCGGGTGGCGATGGCCGCCGCCCGTCGACACGGGACGCTCGTGTCCTACGACATCAACTACCGCCCCAGCCTGTGGCGAGCGAAGGGAGGCGCCGACGCGCTGCGCCGGATGACGAGCGAGTTGCTGGGCGATGTCGATGTGCTCCTCGGCGTCGACGACGCCGAGTTCGACGCCACGGTCGATCGACTCGCCTCCGAGCTCTCGGAGCTGTCGGTCGTGGCGGCCACGCGACGCGTCGTGCATTCGGCATCGGTCCACGACTGGGGCGGAGTTGCCTGGTCGCGGACCGAGGGAACGATGGAAGGGACCGACTACCCGGCGCTCGAGGTCCTCGACCGCGTGGGCGGAGGCGATGGGTTCGCGTCCGGCCTGATCTACGGGCTGCTCGCTGGTCGTTCGCTGCACGACGCTCTCGACTTGGGCATCGCCCACGGGGCACTGGTCATGACGACGCCCGGCGACACGTCCTCGGTCGACGTGGCTGACGTCGAGCGCTTGGTGTCCGGCGACGACCCGTCGGTGATCCGCTGACCGTCGACAAAGGAGGCCACGATGCACGAGGTGTACGCATTCGGCATGATCGCCCCCAGCACCCTGATCGTGCTCGACGACGACTACCCCCCGCCGGGAGGGTACGCAGAGATCGCCGGCGTCTATCCGTCCTTCGGTGGTGAGGCCGCCGGCGGCGCCTACGTCCTCGCGCGCCTCGGCGTCGACACCAAGCTGGATGGCACGTGGCTCGGCAACGACCCATCGTCGTCGTTCGCCATCGACACCTTGTCGGGCGCCGGCGTCGACTGTCGAGCGATCCGACGAGGGCCGAAGTCCGTGACCGAGGTCGTCGTCAGCGCATCCGATGCGAGGACCGTGCTCGGGACCTACACGCAGTTGATGGCCGATCCCGCCTGGAACGCTCCGTCCGAGAAGGACATCCGTTCGAGTCGGATCGTGTGTCTCGATCCGTTCCTGGGAGGCGAGTCGTTGCAGGCCGCCCGTTGGTGCGTCGACGCGGACACCCCGTACGTGACCGTCGACGCACCTCCCGATTCGGAGATCGGCCAGCGCGCGGCCGTGCTGATCGTCTCCGAAGACTTCGCGGCCCGCGAGTTCGGACCGCACGACGCTCGCGAGCTGTTGACCACCTACGCCGCGCGGTGCAACGGCCTCGTGATCCTGACCCGCGGGAGCGAACCGGCGCTCTACGGACGACAGGGTGGTCAGGTGCGGGAGTTCGCGCCGTACCCCGTCGGCGTGCGCGACACGACCGGTGCCGGAGACAGCTTCCGGGCGGGGGCCATCTACGCGATGTTGAACGGTGCCGACGACGACCACCTCGTCAGGACCGCGAGCGCGGTGGCAGCGCTCGTCTGCGAGGGATTCCCCGGTGTCCTGAACAGCCCCTCGGAACAGGAACTCGCGGAGTTCCTCACCCGGGGAAGGTGATGGTCTCGTGGCGACGACGCAGGACGACGTCGTGTGGTTGCTCGACGTGATGGACGGGTTGGGGATCACCCCCGTGCTCGCCGGGGGTTGGGGAGTCGATGCCCTGGCCGGCCGCCAGACACGCGAGCACCGGGATCTCGATGTTCTCGTTCCGGAGTCGTTCGTCGCCCCACTGGTCGAGGCCCTCATCGATCTGTCCTTCTCGATCAGCACCGACTGGCTTCCCGTTCGAGTCGAACTCACCGACGAGCGGGCGGATCGGCACATCGACATCCATCCGGCGTTCGGCGACGGGCGGCAGGGATGGTGGCAACACGGCTTCGACGGCCAACGCTTCGAGAGCCCGCAGGAGACGCTGACCAACGGGACGATCGGCGGTCGATCGGTCCGCTGCTTCACCGCAGCCAAGCAGCTCGAGCTCCGTCAGGGGGCTCCCCATCGACCCGAGGACCTCCACGACATCGCCGTGCTCGACCGGCTGGCCGATCCGTGATCAGTGCAGATCGAGGCGTGTGCCCGTGATCGAGACGCCGTGACCGACCGGCCACGGCTGCGGGGCGACGCCTGCATCGACCTCGCCGCGTACCTGTGATTCCGATCGCGGCCACGACACCGGAAGCCGGCCGGTGAACGGTGCCGCACCGAGCAGCGCCTCGGCGATGCCGTCGGCCTCGGAACCGGGCAACCAGCAGGCGACCACCGAGTCGGCGATCTCGAGGATCGGCTCGATGAGCAGTGGCCGGCCCGACACGACGAGCACGATCAGTTGATCGACCGACGATCTCATGCGTCGCACGAGATCGAGTTGCTCGGCCGGGACGGCGAGGTCAGCTCGATCACCACCGCCTTCGACGTACGGGAGCTCGTGGATCGCGACCACGCCGTACGGTCGGCGCTCGCCGCCGAAGTCGGCTTCAGAATGATACAGGACCTGCTCCGGTCCCAGCCGCCTGCGCAGTCCGTCGATGACGGTGCTCCCGTCGGTGATCGGCCCCGCCGCGCCCTCCCACGAGATGGTCCAGCCGCCGCAGGCGATGCCGATGTCGTCGAGCGCGGTGCCGGCGGCCAGCATCGGCGTCGAGACCGGGATGGGGAGCGCACCATTGTCGAGCAACACCACGGCGGAGGCGCTGACCGCAGAGCGCGCCAACTGCCGATGCGCATCGCACCCGATCAGGTCGAGCGGCACACCCGGGCTCGGCAGCTCGTCGAGCAACCCCAATCGAGACTTGACGCGCAGGATTCGGGCCACGGCATCGTCGACGCGAGCGTCAGCGACTCGTCCGGCGGAGACCAGGTCGACCACCGTCGAAATGAAGCGTTCGAACTCGAAGGGCACCATGACCATGTCGATGCCGGCGTTCACAGCGACCTCGACGCAGGCTGCGTAGTCGGGATCGAGTTGGTCGATCGCCATCCAATCCGACACGACGAACCCCTCGAAGCCCAGCTCGGTCTTGAGGACGTCGGTCAGCAGGTAGTGATCTGCGTGCATGCGATTGCCGTGCCATGAGCCGTAGCCGGCCATCACCGTGAGCGCGCCGGCATCGATCGCGTCGATGAAGGGAGCGAGGTGAGTCCGTCGCAGCTCGTCGTCGTCGATGGGCACGTCGCCCTGGTCAACCTTCCACTCGGGCTCCCAACCATCCCACCAACCGATCCACGGGTGACGATGTTTGCCCGCAGTGCCCCACTCCATTGCCCCTTCGCCGACGAAGTGCTTTGCGCACGCCAACACACCGGTCGCGCGGAGGTCGTCGCCGTGCCAGCCCTCCACGGAAGCTCGCCCGAGCCGACCGACGAGCGCGGTGTCCTGGGAGAACCCTTCGAATGTTCGTCCCCATCGGACGTCGTGCGGGACCGCCAGACACGGGGCGAACGTCCACCTGGCGCCGGTCGCCGAAGTTTCCAGCGCGGCGGCACGGGAGACGGCGCGCACCAGGTCGGCGTCGCCCGTCGCCCCGAGGCCGATGTGGTGCGGGAAGATCGTGGCGCCGATGACGTTGTTGTGACCGTGCACGGCGTCGGTGCCGTAGAGGATGGGAATGCCGAGGCGACTGCGCCTGGAACCGGCGACGAACGCATCCACCGACTCGCGCCAGGCGCGAGCCGAGCCGTCGCCCGGATTGCCACCCCCGCCGCTCAACACCGAACCGATCGACCATGCTGCGACCTCGTCGGGGGTGATGCTGCCCAACTCGACCTGGGCCATCTGGCCGGCCTTCTCGGGCAGGGTCATCGAATCGACGACGTCCGATATGGCGGTGCCCCCGATCATCACCGAGACGCGCTCAGCGTGGCTCCCCATGTTCCATCTCCTGCTGCGACGTCGACGCTCGGGCGCCACACGAGTCGCCGATGCGGAGCTTCGTGGGCAGGATGACGACATCGGGGCCGTCATGGTCACGGCGGAGGAGCTGCACCGCCATGCGTCCGACCTCCAGGACCGGTTGCACCACCGTCGTCAACTGCGGGTCGGTGACCCGGCCGTTCGGCAGGCCGTCGAAGCCCACGATGGCGACGTCGTCGGGCACGCTCAGTCCCCGCTCGCGAAGCGCCCTCAGCGCTCCCGCCGCCATCGGATCGGTGGCCACGAACAAGGCATCGGGCTGCTCGGCGAGAATGTCGAGGGTCGCCCGGTAGCCGCCCGCAACATTCGGCTCGTCGCGTCGGACGAGACGGTCGTCCGGTTCCCGCCCCACGGCCACGAGCGCGTCCCGGTAACCCGCGAGCCGCTCGACGCCGAACATGTACTCGGGCGTGGGACCGACGAATCCGACGCGACGCCGATCGAGCCCACAGAGGTGCGCCGTGGCAGCGGCGCTCCCCGAACGGCTCGCGACGTCGACTCGGCGCACGTCGCGGTGGTCGGCCGGACGGCCGACAGCGACGACGTTCCTGCCACGGTCCCGCAACGTGGCGATCAGATCATCGCTACGCGGCCCTGCGGTGGCAATCACCCCGTCGAGGAATCCCTGCGACGTGAGTGTCGGAAGCAGGATCGACTGTCCGCGCTCGCCATAAAAGGGGAAGATCGAGAAGATCGAGCCGGTTTCCTCGCAGCCCTCCCGGATGCCGTGCACGAGCGTGGAGTAGTAGGGGTCACCGAAGAGCTCGACCACGTCGGCCGGCATCACGAGCCCGATCAGCCCCGTTCGGTTGGAGACGAGCGCCCGAGCTGCTTGGTTCGGGAGGTATCCCGTCTTCTCGATCACGGCCTCGACGCGTGTTCGCACGTCGGGTCGTACATCTGGGTGGTCGTTGAGCACCCTCGAGACCGTCGACCTCGAGACGCCCGCCAACTTGCCGATCGTCTCGAGCGTCAGGGCCTGTGGTGTGTCCGTCATGTCATCCTCGTCAGCGCATTCCAATGGGTCGCTGAACGTCGGTGACGATAGCGATCTTCGGTTCGATCATCGGACACACCGAAACGGGGTCACCGTCGAATCGAGCGCCGTGACAGCGTCACGTCGATGCGGGCAATGGTGGCGGTTTGGTCGAAGACCTGGCGAGATGTCTCCCGGTCGAGTGTCGAGCCCGACACCTCGCGACGACTCCCGTCGGCGAGCGTGATCAGGATCATCGGTGGCGTATCGGCAGCGGACACCACGACGGGGACACGACAGATCGTGAAGGCTGCGGCTCCCGGCGGCACATCGAGATGCCCGAGCCGCCCGGCGGCGTCGAGATGGACGAGCGTTCCAGCCTCGGTTCGCAGCTCGGCTTCGCTGAACAGCACCGCTGAGAAGTGGATCGAGCCCTCCGACACGACGAGCCCGAGTTCGGCCCACCGGGTGAGCAGCTCCTCCTTCACCTGGCCGGTCATGCCCGGCTGCTGGGCCCCGGCATGCGCCGGTGTGTGCGAGTAGGGGTCGGTCGGGAACGCACCGTATTCGACGGCGGTTCGGTTGAAACCGAGACCGCCTCGAACGCGGTCGTACCGTCGAACCAAGTCGCCGATCGAGTCGTCCGCAGTGCCGGCCGGGGCCTCCACGATGGCCTCCTGCAGGGCGACCAGAAGTTTGGCCACCATGTGCCAGTACACCGATCCGATTCCTTCGAAGGCGTACATGGTCGAGGACCGGCCGGTGAATTCGTGATGGTTGAAGACGCGTTCGTACACCTCGAGCACCTCGTCTGCGTGGTCCGCGACCAGTGGCCCGAAGTCGGATGCGGCGAGAGCGTCGAGCGCGGCTGAGAGGTCGGCGGCATTCGTGAAGTCCGCGTTGAAGTGGACCTTGCCGTCGACATCGCGCACGACGATGTCGTCGTTGTCGCCGGCGAGGAGCGCGGCGAGCAACTCGTTGGACTCGACCGCGTCAGCCGGCACACGGTTGCGTTCGAGGAATGCCGGCCTGCGACGCGCCGGGTACAGCACGAAACTGTCCACGTCGGCGCGGTACAGATCGGAGTCGTACATCGCGTCGACGAGCGCCACGATCTGGCCGACATCGAGCAGCCCCGAGCTGATCGCGGCAACCTGCCCCTCGAGCATGGGCTGCAGACGGCTGGTGCTCGCCTGCGGCCGCCCGGCGACCTCGGAGAATGCGACCAGGTTGTAGGCGTCGTACAGGCCGTCGGGTCGCCGGGCGGCTCGTAGCGAGTCGTCGAGATGCAGCATCGAGGTCCGCAGCAGACGGCGAAGTGTCGCCGGGGCGATCGGTGTCGGCGCCGTCGGCCCCGCTGCGTCCAGTCGGCTGCGATAGTGGTCGAACGCCATTCCGAGACCGCGGATCAACTGGAAGCGGTCACCGTCATCGATCGACGGCGCCCCGATCAGCTGCTCGTGCGATTCGAAGACCGAGATGAGGCGTTCGATCCAGGCGACGACGTCGGGCGAGATGGGCACATCGTCCGCCAGGTCGCCCGTCAGTTCCTCGATCACCTGGAGGTAACGACGGAGGTGGGCGAGCGTCACCATCGACAACCCGTATCCGACCAGCGCGTTGTTCGCATCGTTCCACTCGTGGCGCTGGGTGTTCATCCAGATTCCGCCTCGCGGTACGTAGTTCGAGATCTTGGCAAGAGCCGGGATCAGGAGCTTCTCGAGCAACGACACGTGAAGCACGGCACCGTTCGCGTCGAGAACGAGTCGCCCGTCCGCACCGAGCCGGTCGACCCGCTCGGCGATCGCCGTCGCTGCGGCCGAGTCGAACTCGATGGTGTCCTTCGGGTTGCGCATCACCTGCTCGAATGGCGCGATGCGATAGGGGACGTTCGCATACGCGTACGCGCGCTCCCCCAGCTTGTCGCCGAGCCATGCAGGGTCGTGCCCGCGCAGGGTGCTCAGCAGCCGGTAGAGATAGACGATCTGGTGGTCGCCCCAGTAGCCGATCCCGCTCCACGGGTTCTCGGGCTCGGGCACCTCCCAGTCGATTCCATCACTGGTGATCCGGTAGGGATTGAACCCGTCGGCGGTGGACGCATTGACGAACTTGGCAACGATGGACGGCAAGAATCCGGGGAAGCTCTGGCACAACGCCTCCCAGTTCTGGAAGATGTCACGCCAGTTGCCCTGGTAGCTCAGCAGCGGGTCGCCCTCCGCGTCACGGACCCGGATCGCGAACTGGTTCCACGGACGACTCGGGTCACCGTGGCGTCGCGAGAACGACAGCGGGAGATATTCGCGCGACAGCCGCATCAGATTCGGATCGCCCTGCTGGGCCGCTCGGCCTTGCAGGTCGGCCACATCGATCGAGTCGGGAAGGCCACCGAGCCAGTTGGCGTGCTTGCTCGCCAGATCGGAGTTGCGCTCGGTCAAGAAGTCGCGAAAACGTTCGGACTCGACCGTGTAGCCGTCGGCGAAGGTCCCACCGCGCATGACGTTGAACAGCGTGTTGGCCAGATGGTGAGCGTCGACCTTGGACGACGCGGTCAGCTGCATGCCGTCCGCGCTCGCGACGATGTCGCGCAGTGCTGCCGTGCACCGAGCGACGTCGTCGTCGAGTTCACGCGACAGGTCGTCGGTCGTCGCGAGCCCATGGGTGAGTCGAGCGATGTCCGCGTGGGTCTGGGCCACATCGGCGACGACGTGCCATCGTCGGCTCTGCCCAGGGTCGATCCGAACGGTGGCGTTGACCAGGAACGAACCGGGGCGGCCGGTCCGCAGTGATGATGCAGCGAACGGCTGGCCGTCTCGAGCCGCGGCGACAGCGCGAGGGTCGAGGGTTGTCGACTGCTCGTCCAAGCCCGTCGACCACACCGTCGTTGCACGGAGTGCTTCCGATGGTTCGGGGACGTCGACGATCAACGCCTCCAGGGTGAAGACGCCGACTCCGGACTCGGTGATCTCGCTGCGTCGGTAGGCGTTCGCCAGATTGCTCATCTGCTGCTGGAACGGCACGCCGATGCCCCACGGCATCACATCGAGCAGGCCATCGAGGATCTCGACCGTCACCGGTTCGTCGCCCTCGTGATGCGTCAACGACGCCGTCCGAACCCAACCGAACCGATCAGACGGCGCCCAGCGGTACCGCATCGTGAGTCCGAGCCCGAGATGCTGCTCTTCGAAGACCACGACGTTGCCCAGCAGGCTCTTCAGCAGACTGCGTCGGGTGTCGGGTGCATCACCGGTGAACGGCTCCCAGAGGGTCGTTGCCCCACGTGCCCCGATGCGCAGCACCGTGACCGGTCCGACCCGTCCACCGACGTGATGGAGGCGGTCATCGGTCTCGTAGGGGAAAATGCACTGTTGCGCCTCGACTCGACCGGCAGTGAGCCCGCCGGTGCTCGAGAGGAACATCCACAGGTCGGAGCTGCTCACGACGCTCATCAGGAATGGGTCGATCTGGTCGATCGGAGAGATCCGGTACATCTCGACCCCGTCGAGCACCTCGATCTGTTCGGTCACCTTCATCGCTCGTCGCTCCTTGCCTTCCCCTCGGGCGACCCCCGCCGCCGGCTCCACAGGTGGGAGCGCTCCCAGAGTATGCGCCACCCGAGGGAGCCAATCAACAGTTGACTGGCCAATTCAGCGTCATCTATGCTGGGAGCGCTCCCAGAAATCCTGAGAGCCCGCTCTCGCTTCGTTCGCGAACGGGAGCTGTCGGAGGGGAAGCGCATGGCCGCAACGTCGACAGACCAGAGCAAAGCCTGGTCTGACCGTCGCGGTCGGGAGTGCTGGACGGCTGCTGTGCGCGGTCGTCCGGTGCGTTGATCCGCCGTCTCGCATCACCACAACGAAGGGGAGAGAACATGACAGGCAGGAAGACGAAGGTCGCATCCGTACTGGTTGTTGCCGGACTGGCAGTTGCAGCGTGCGGCAGCGACGACGGAGCTGACGACTCGTCGAGCGACGCCACGACCGCCGAGGGATCCACCGATGGAGCCGCCAGTGATCTGGACGGCACCCTCCGGGTGCTGATCCACCAGAACCCGGCAGGCGTCGAGTTCTTCGAGAGCTTCAACGACCAGTTCGAGGCGGACAACCCGGGCGTCGAGATCGACCTTTCGATCGTCGAGGCTGACGCACTCTCCACGACCAACCAGACCCGACTGACAGCGAACGACATCGACGTCACCACGATCAGCCTGACCGGCTTCGACAAGCCGGTGCAGGATTACATGACCGACGCCGATCCGCCGCCGTGGCAGCAGCTGATCGACGCCGGGCTGATCAAGGATCTGAGCGGCGAGGCGTTCCTGGACAACTACGACGAGGCCGCCATCGACAGTTCGTCGTACAACGACGGCGTCTACGCGGTCGCGCTCGGCCGCACGACCTACAGCGGGATGTTCGTGAACGACGACCTGCTCGCCGAGGTCGGCGTTGAGACGCCGACGGCGTTCGACGAACTGGTCGCGGCCTGCGCCACGATCGAGGAAGCCGGCAAGAAGTGCATGATCGCCGGCGGCCAGGACGGCTGGCCGGTCCACGTCGGCACCTACGGTATTCTCGGCGCGTTGTACCCCGACCAGGAGGGCCTCGTCGAAGGCCTCTGGACCGGTGAAGCCAAGTGGAATGATGAGGAGGGCCTCGAGCTGTTCGAGAAGTACGGAACCTTCGCCTCCTTGCTCGACGCAGAATCCGCCGGTCTCACCGGCGACTCCGCGGCCTCGCGCTTCACCGTTGGCGATGTCGCCTTCGGTCCGATGGGCGGCTGGAATGCCGGCACGATCGAGGACGCCGAGTTCGGATGGTCGTACGTCCCGTTCCCCGGGAGCGACGACGCTGCGAACAACCAGACCCTGTATGGCAAGGTCGACATGAGCCTTGCGGTCGCGGAGGACACACCAGTCCCCGAGTTGGCCTCGGCGTATCTCACCGCCTTCTCGGATCCCGACACGTACGAAGCCTTCGCCAACGCCACGGGATACATCCCGACGCAGCCGACCGCGGTGCTCGACAACACCCTCGGTGAGTCGATCACACCGATCCTGCAGGAGGGCAACTTCAGCATCGGCCTCGAGCAGTGGATGGTGCTTCCGAAGGGCGCCGGCCAGTGGGCCAACGGCTGGGAAGCCGCGCGCTGGCTGTACCTCGGCGACTTCAGCGATCCGGTCGAGGCGGCGAATCAGGCCCAGGCCGACTGGGAATCGGGACTCTGATCCGGGTCGAGGCACTGAACTAGTCTGAGCGGGTTGCGGACTGCCCTTCGAGGCGGTCCGCAACTCCGCTCGGGTTCGTCGGCCGCAACGCCGACACGATTCGACGATCACAACATCGAGACGCCGGGGGGCAACGATGGCTGCGAAGACCAGAAACATGTTCGGCGGGGGGAAACTCGCACGGTGGCTACCCTGGCTGATGCTCCTGCCAGGCCTCGGCTTCTACTTCCTGATTGGTGTCGGGCCATCGTTGGCCACCTTCATCTACTCGTTCACCGATGCGACCGGCATCCGTGGCCTCCCGATCAATTGGGTCGGCTTCGACAACTTCGACGAGTTTCTCTTCCAGGGCGCCCGCTCGCGTGACAACATCGACGCGCTGAAACGAACCCTCATCTTCATGGTCCTCGTGACCACGATTCAGTTCACCGTCGGTCTGGTGATGGCGCTGCTCGTCAATCAGAAGCTCCGGGGCCGCTTGATCTTCCGGACCCTGTTCTTCGTGCCCGTCATCCTCGGCGTCGCCGTGCAGGGGCTGATGTGGAAGCTGTTCCTCCGGCCAGGCGGCGGTCCGATGGACTCGATCTTCGGATGGTTCGGAATGGAGTCACAATTCCTGAACGGTGAGAACGCGTTCTACTGGGTCATCGTCGTGCAGATCTGGGCCAATGCGGGGTTCACGATGGTCATCTTCCTTGCCGGGATGCAGACCATTCCGGCCGATCTCTACGAGGCGGCGGCAGTCGACGGCGCCAGCGGCTGGAACCTCTTCAAGAACATCACCTGGCCCCAGCTCACGCCCGCCATCAACACCAACCTGCTACTGAACATCGTCGGATCACTCCAGGCGTGGATGCTGTTCCTCGTGCTGACCGGCTACAAGAACGGTACCCAAGTGCTCGGGTACGTCGTCTACGCCGAGGCGTTCGGTGGGACCGGCAGCGGGTCGTTCCGTCAGGGATATGCGGCCGCAGCGTCGATCGTGCTGTTCATCCTCGTGTTGATGCTCGGAATGTCCGCCAACGCCTTCGTCAACCGGCGTGAAAGGAAGTACATGTCATGAGTGTGCTCGACGAGTTCCCGATCGCGACGCCGGTCAAACCACCCCCTCGCAACAAGCAGGCGAGGCGCAGGAAGGCGCTGCGCAATGGCGCGTCGTACGCGATCCTGTTCCTCTTCGCCGCGTTCTACGTCGGCCCCCTGCTGATTCTCATCTTTGCGTCGATGAAGTCGCTGCCGGAGTTCTTCGCGGACCCGACCGGTCTCCCCGAGAGCTTCGAACTGGCCAACTTCGGCGATGCCTGGGATCTTGCCAACTTCCCGGGCTACTTGATGAACTCGTTGATCTACACGGTCGTGGCGACGGCGTTGTTCGTGATCATGTCGGTCTTCGTCGCTTTCCCGATCGCTCGCGGGTACGTGCGCGGTGCGGGCGCACTGCTCACGCTCTACGTGGTGGCGCTGTTCCTGCCGCCGGCGTTGATCCCACAGTTCCAGCTGATCTTGAACCTCGGTCTCTTCAACACCCGACAGGGCTACATCTTGCTGTTCCTGATCAACCCGATCGGGCTGATCATCCTCGTCAACTACATCAAGTCGATCCCGCGTGAGCTCGACGAGTCGGCGGCGATGGACGGCTGTGGGTACGTCCGGTTCGTGTGGTCGATTCTGATCCCGTTGATCAAGCCAGCGATCGCGACGGTGACCGTGATCCATGCGATCGGGATCTGGAACGAGCTGATTCTCGCCAACGTCTACCTGACCAACGAGGATCTCTACCCGATCACCAAGGGTCTGATCGTCTTCGAAGGCGTGTACGGCAGCGACTGGCCCAAGCTCGCCGCCGCCGTGCTGATGCTGATGCTCCCCATGCTGGTGCTCTTCATGTTCCTGCAGCGCTACATCATCTCTGGTCTCACGTCGGGCGCTGTCAAGGGCTGACCGGCCACCCGAAGGCCACCAGCGACGCCATGTCGAACACCAGGCCCAGAAACGTCCGATTCGCCCGATCGTTGACCGTCGCCGCGCTGGTCGTCGTCGCAGCGTGCGGGTCGGACGAAGGCGCGGCAGTGCAACCGCCGGAACCGATTCCGATCGATCCACCCGACGGCATGGAGCTGGTCTGGAGCGACGAGTTCGACGGCGATGCGATCGATCTCGCGAACTGGACCTACGACATTGGCGGCTGGGGGTGGGGCAACGGCGAGGCCCAGTACTACACCGACCGCCCCGAGAACGCCCGGACCGAGAACGGATTGCTGGTCATCGAGCTCCGCGAGGAGGAGTTCGACGGGTCGTTCTACACGTCAGCCCGACTCAAGACGCAAGGCCTTCAGGAGTTCCAAT
>DATLBC010000067.1:0-5268 GCA_035527095.1 Ilumatobacteraceae bacterium
GACGAGTTCCTGCAGACCAAGTCGCTGCAACTCTGATCCGACTCGCTGCGTTACCCGTGGTGTCCGACACCACGGGTAACGTCGGCGTTTGATGGTCGACCGCATCGAGCGCCTCACGAACCTGTTGGCGCTGCTGCTCGAGACCGTCGAGCCCGTCAGCCTCGTGCAGATCGCGAGCGAACTCGGCGGCCAGTATCCCGACAACGACAAGGCTCGACGCGCCGCCTTCGAACGCGACAAGTCGGCGTTGCGTGACATCGGGGTGCCGATCGAAACCGAGATCCTCGGCGGTGGCCCGCTGGCAGGTCAAACCCGTTATCGAGTCGACCGGCGTGCCTACGAACTCGACGATCTCGACCTCGCCCCCGACGAGATGCGAGCGCTGCAAGTTGCCGTCGCGGCTGTGCGCACCGATAGCGGTCGAGACGCGCTCTGGAAGCTCGGGGGTGCGCTCGGCGACGAGCGTCCACCGGTGTCAGCGGTGCTCCCCGAGCGTCCGGAACTCCCAGCGATCCGTCGCGCGGTGGCCGCTCGCGCCTCGATCGAGTTCACCTATCGAGGCGAACGCCGAGTCCTCGATCCGTGGGGGCTGTTGCTGCGCGGCGGATTCTGGTACGTCATCGGCCACGACCACGTCCGCCGCGAACGACGGACGTTCCGCGTCGACCGTTTCGAGGGCGGTGCCGGCGGAATCGAGGTCGGTGTGGCCGGCTCGTTCGAACGTCCGGCATCGTTCGATCCGCGAACGGCGTTCCCGGCCGATCCCAAGAAGATCGGCGATGGCTCCGATGAGCGGATCGATGCGCTCGTGCGGATCGACCCGTTGCGCTCCGCTGCAGTCGAACGGGAACTCGGTACCGACCGGATCGTCGAACGTGCTGACGACGGCAGCATCCTGGTGTCGGTGCCAGCAGGCAATCTTGCGGCGTTCAGGTCGTGGGTGCTCGGATTGCTCGATCACGCTGTCGTCGAGTCGCCTCCCGATGTGCGCCGGCACATCATCGACTGGCTCGTCCCGCTCGCTGGCGGGGCTAGCGAGGCGTCGCGGCCATGAGCGGTCCGCGCAACGCCGAGGATCGCCTCCGACGCCTGCTCGTGATGCTTCCGTGGTTGATGGAGAACGGGGAGGTTCCCCTCGTCGAGGTGGCCCAACGCTTCGACATGACCGAGGCTCAGGTGCAGAGCGACCTCGAGCTGGTGGCGATGTGCGGGCTTCCCCCATTCATCGACGAGATGATCGACGTGTTCGTCGATGACGGGGTGGTGTTCGTCGGGGTGCCGCGACTGTTCACCCGGCCGCTACGACTCACCGCGCCGGAGGCCTTCTCGCTGCTCGCCTCTGGACGGGCGGCGATGCAACTTCCTGGCGCCGACGCCGACGGTGCGCTGGGCCGAGGCTTGACGAAGCTGTCGGTGGTGCTGGCCGATGCTGGGATCGACACCGGCGCGGGCCCCGACGACACCACTGGGGTCGTGGTCGACCTGGCACGTCCGGAGTTGACCGATGTCCTCGCCGAAGCAGCTGCATCGGGTGCTGAACTCGCGATCGTCTACTTCTCGCCGGCGCGCGCCGAGATGACGAGCCGGTCGATCGTGCCGCGCCACGTGTACACCGACGGTGGCAACTGGTACGTCGTTGCCGACGACGACCGGTCGGCATCGAGGCGGACCTTCCGAATCGATCGGATCGAGTCGGTCGAGGCGACGGGGCGGACCGTGCAGGTCGAAGCGACGTCGCCGCCCGAACGCTTCTTCGATGATGCCGACGTTGCGGTTGTCACCATCCGCCTTGCGCCCGGCGCGCGTTGGGTGTTGGACCAGTATCCCGTCGAGAACGTGGCCGAGTTGGGTGAGGGGTGGGCCGAGGCCAGGCTTCCTGTGGCAAGCGATCGATGGCTGGCCCGGCTCTTGATTCGCCTCGGCCCCGATGCCGTGCTCGTCGATCCGGCGAACGACAACCCCGCTGTTGCGGTCGCCGGAGACATTCTCGCCCGGTACCACGATGTGTCGCCGGTGCCCGGCACCGACTAGCCGTCAGAGCGTTGGGCTCATCGGGTGGCGGGGCCGGTCGAGTCGAGACCCGTCAACGGACGAAGAACGGTTCGAGCTGTTCGGTCTGGGTGATGCCGTGTGCGGCCAGCAGGTGTGGGAGGACCGCTGCGGTCGCAGCAGCATCTCCGAGTGCGTCGTGGGGTCGTTCCAGCGCGACCCCGTAGCGAGCGCAGACGTCACCGAGCCGGTGTGACAGCTCGCGTTCGGGGTCGAGTCGCCGAGACAGACGCAGGGTGCACAGGCGAGGCTCGAGCCCAAGGCGCACTGGATCGTCGTTCGGGCGTCGGCGAGCAGCGCGAACGATGAATCCGCTGTCGAACGCGGCATTGTGGGCGGTGAAGACAGCGCCGTTCATTCGGCGGCCGAGTTCGTCGAGGGCATCGTCGAGTGGAGGCGCTCCGCGCAAGGTCCGACGTGTGATGCCGTGGATGTGGGTCGGCCCGACTCGTTGGAGTGGCCACCGCAGCTTGACGAGCGACGACCACTGGTCGATGACAAGGCCGTTGGCCTCGACGAGCACCATGCCGAGCTGCAGGATTCGATGCCGCCCGACGTCGAGCCCGGACGTTTCCAGATCGACGACGGCGAAGCGGGGGAGTGCCACTTCACCACCCTAGACAGGGGGTGTCGCAGGTCCCGCCGGCTGGTCAGCCCGTCTGTTGTTGCAGTCGGGCGCGGACGCCGATCGGCGCCGCCACGGTGAACCCGGCCAGGTGACGGTCCTCTTCGGATTCGCCGCCCCAGTAGCCGTACTCGTGGTTGGAGCGTGCATGAAGTTGGCAGGGACCCTGTACAGGGCACGAATTGCACAGCTTTTGCGCCTTGGCCTCGCGGCGTGCTCGGGCCTGGGGTCGCTCGGCCTTCGGCGGGAAGAACAATCGTGTCCGTCCCTTGCAGGCCGCATAGTCCTGCCAGGGGACGTCGTACTCATAGTCGAACAACTCTGCTACGGCCACCAGGTGCTCCCTTCGTGCTGTTGAGCGGCGAGGGATCGGGGGGAGGCCCTCGCCGCTGCATTTAACACTAAATCTTCGGTGCCGAGACCGCAACCGGATTTTCTCCTGACTGAGAAAGTTTCGCGATCGCCGCTGCGGCGTCAGCGCTCAGAGCAGTTCGGCGGCCAGGCTGGCGACGTCACTGCGTTCGCAGGCGGTCAACGTGATGTGCCCGAAGCAGGGCTGTCCGGCGAACGCCGAAGACAGGACGCTGAGCGCATTGTTCGACTCGCCGAGGTAGGGCGCATCGATCTGGCTGGTGTCGCCGGTGAAGATGACCTTGGTGCCGTCGCCCACACGAGTGAGGATCGTGCGAAGCGTCGTCGGCTCGAGGTTCTGAGCCTCGTCGATCACCACGAACTGCTGCTGCAGTGATCGTCCCCGCAAGAACGTGACGGATTCGAGCGACAGTTGGCCCCTGTTGGTCAGTTCGTCGACCATCGCACGAGCGTCGTTGATGCTGCCGCGGTCGGTGAGTGCAACCACGGCATCGTGAATGGCCGCCATCCAGGGATCGAGCTTCTCGTCGAGCCCGCCAGGGAGAAAGCCGACGTCGGCGCGCCCAACCGGCACGAGCGGTCGGTACACGGCGAGGTGCTCGTAACGGGTCTGCTCGACCACCTGCTCGAGACCAGCGGCGATCGCCATGATGGTCTTGCCGGTGCCGGCGCGCCCGTCGAGGGCAATCACGGCGATGTCCGGGTCGAGGAGCAGTTCGAGCGCAAAGCGCTGTTCCTTGCTTCGTGCGCGCAGGCCCCACGCCTCGGGCGTGTGCTGTGACAGCAGGACGAACTCGCCGTGCACGGCGCGCACGAGTGCCGATTGCGACCCGGAACGAAGGACGGCGAACTCGTTCTCGTTGAATTCAGTGCCGGGGTCGGACACCACCGCATCAACGGCAACCGCGCCCGCTGCGTACAGACAGTCGATGGTCTCGTACGGCGCTTCGATCGTGGTCCAGCCGACCGTGGGCCGGTCGCGGTCGGAGCGAGTGAGGCGGTGTTCGGCAGCATCGACGCCGAGGTGGGCTGCCTTGATGCGCAGCGCTGCGTCGTTGCTGACCATGGTGGTCGGGCCGAAGTCCGATTGCCCGATCGCAGCGCCGATGATCCGATTGTCGGGCACAGCGGGATCGAGGCCGTGCTCGACGAGCAGGTGCTTGCGGATGTTGTTGATCTCGATCTGCAGGGTGGAGGATCCGTTGCCGGTGGGCACCGGCTTGGCAAGGGATCCGCCGTGAGTGACACGCAGCTCCTCGAGCGTGCGCAGTGCGGTGCGCGCGGAGCGGCCGACGTCGTCGGGGCGGCTCTTCAGGCCATCGAGCTCCTCGACCACGGTGAGCGGAACGATCACGTCGACGTCCTGGAACTCGAGCACGCAGGTCGGGTCGGCGATCAACACCGAGGTGTCGACGACCAGCCGGGTTCGCTGCACCGGTTTCTCCGGATCGGGCCTCGCTGGCTCGGGCCCGTCTGACGCCTGATGCGGCGTGCGGGTCGGTGCGTCAGCGGACGGAAGCAGGTCGGTCACCTTGTCTCCTCGACGGATCGTCTGTCATACCCAACGGGTCCAGTTTGTAGCGCAGCCGTCGCGCGCCGTGGTGGATCCCGCCGATCTCCAGTACCGGCAAGGCCCGGATGGGCATGTCATTGCAAATGCAATGGCATCGGTGCTTGAACACCGGTGCTCCCAGTCGGTCACATGGTCGTGTTCCGCAACAACAAGGCGGAAACGGTCTCGGCGCCCTGCGCCGGGGTGAACAGCTTCAACACCCATCCGAAAGAGGACTCCATGGCAACCAAAGCAGAACTGATCGACGCAGTATCCGACGCCGCCGGCGTGTCGAAGGCTGACGCAGAGCGCACGCTCGGCGCGTTCTTCGACCACGTGGTCACCGCAACGAAGAGCGGTGAGAAGGTGGCGTGGCCCGGCTTCGGCTCGTTCAGCACCACCAAGCGCAGCGCTCGCACCGGCCGCAACCCGCAGACGGGTGCCCCGGTTCAGATCAAGGCATCGACGGCGATGAAGTTCTCCGCCAGCTCGACGCTGAAGTCCGCCCTGAACGGCAAGTGACCTGATGGTCGTCAAGAAGGCTCCGGCCAAGAAGGCTCCAGCGAAGAAGGCTCCGGCCAAGAAGGCGCCAGCGAAGAAGGCGCCAGCGAAGAAGGCTCCGGCCAAGAAGGCGCCAGCGAAGAAGGCGCCGGCCAAGAAGGCGCCAGCG
>DATLBC010000068.1:0-5917 GCA_035527095.1 Ilumatobacteraceae bacterium
GCACCATGCCGGCCTCAACTCTCGTGATTCGTCGTCGACGTCGACCGTCAACGCGGGCCCGATGCGGACGGCGTCGGATGAGTTGGCCATCGCGTCCTGCACGCGTTCGCTCGCCTCGATCCCGGGCAGCGCGTCGGGGCCCCTCATTCGGTGCGCAGCTCTCGTGCGAGTTTCAGGTGAGCCAACCGCAGGGACGGCCAGACGGCGAGGGTGGAGACGGCGGCCAGTGCGACTGCCGCCGTCACGGCCATGGTGCTCCAGCTGTCAGGGACAATGAACTCGACAGGGGTGTCATTCGCGACCGTGCGCCATACGGAGCGACCCACTGCAAGTCCGAGCGGGAGGCCGATCGCGAGTCCGACTGCGCCGATTGCGATCGCCTGGACGAACACGATCGCCGCGGTGTCGCGTGGACGCATGCCCAGCGCACGCAACATTGCGACGTCATGTCGACGGCGCCGAGCAGTCGAGGCGAGGGTGTGGGCGACCGCGCCGACGGCCAGGATCGCCAGGAAGCCCGCCAGATAGAGCGGCATCGTTCGCAGCTCGTTGAGTTCGGCGCGCTCCTTCGGCGGGAAGATCGGTCCCTGGGCGAGTTCGATGTCACGCCGTCCGAGTCGGTCCACCACCGCTTGCGGGTCGGCCTCCGGTGGCGTCGATACGAAGCCGAAGTGGAAGCGGAACCCGTCGAAGAGTTCGTCGAAGGTGTCGGGCAGCACCCATCCGCCGGTCGAGTAGCTGTTGTGCGGTCCGATGGGGACGTAGGCGATGCCCGTCACCGTCAGTGTTCGGGTCCCAGATGGCCCCGAGAGCGAGATGGTGCCGCCGACATCGACATCGGCCTGGCTCGCCGACAGCGGTGCGAGAGCGATGTCCGATGTCGCTGTGGGCAGCCGACCCTTCGTGACGACCACGTCGACCGGGGCGCCGACCGGGCGGTAGTCGAACAGCGAGACCGACCCCGACGCGCTGTTCGCCACGTCGTTGCGGGCGTCGAGCACCCCATCGACGGCGGGATCGGCGGCGATGGTCGCGAGCGCCTCCTCGGCGTCGACGAGGTCGTCTCCGCCGAGCCCGAAGAAGGTGAAGAGCTCGTACTTCTGCCCGAACCGCTGGTACCCGTCGGTGGCGTCGGTGATGCCGCTGGCAAACGTGAGAGCGGCGGTGACACCGGCGATTCCGAGTGTGGCGCCGACGAGCGCGGGGACGCTCGATGCAGAGTTCCGCGTCGATCGGCCGGACAGGGCGAAGCGCGTACCGATGCCGAGGGTGACGGGCCAGGCGGCGGTGGCAGTTTCGACGACCGACAGCCGCGAGGTCGACCGGTTGCTCTGCTGGGCCGAACGCAGCGCCATGAGGCACGTTGCTGCAACGAGGAGAGGGACAATGATGAGCGGAGAAAGGAGGGTGAGCCGATCGAAGGAGGTGCCGAGCGACGGTTCGACCAGCGCGGCACTGCCGATCGGGAACCATCGTGAGGCCCACCATGCTGCTGTGGTGCCGAGAATCGTGCCGACGACAGCGGCCGACACTGGCCCCGCCGAGATGGCGAGCCGCATCTGTCCTGGCGACAACCCGAATGCTTGCAGCACCCCGAGGTTGGCGAACGACGTTGCGCAATACCGTGAGATCGCGACGCCGAGCAGCACCAGCGACGCGACCAGCGCGACCAGTGAGACCAGCTGCAACACTCGGGCCTCGAAGGCGGTGACGTCTCGGGTGCGACGCGCCTCGTCGTGCAGGTTCCCGAACTCGGCGTTGTCGATGCCGGTGATCTGCGTGAACTCGCGTTCGAACTCGTCGAGTCCGGCTTCGCCATCGCGTAGTCGGACGAGTGCGTTCACCGAAACCGCATCGGTCGTCCCGATGACATTGTCGGGATACTGCAGGTACAGGCCGGGCGAGGCGAATACTGCGCCGAGCGGCGTGTCGGGCTGGTCGTGGAACCACGCGGAACGGATGACGCCGACGATGGTTGCGTCGACCGTCGGGCCCGAAGGCCAGCCGTCGTCGTAGGAGTTGAGCTGGTCGGCGCTGTACAGATGCAACGTGACGGCGTCGCCGACTCGCTTGTCGAAGGAATCGACGAAGCTCGACGACACGACGACCTCATCGGAACGGATCGGATCCGGGAGCCGACCGTCGAGGAGTACCGGTCGTTCGAGTGCAGCCCACACCTGGTCGTCGATGAACGGAAAGAACCCGAGCGATGACGGGTCGACATCTGGATCGTCGGTGACACCCTCAACCGCAAAGCCAGAGACGGCGAACGCGGCGACGGACTCGACCTGCGGCATCGCCCGAACGACGTC
This sequence comes from Ilumatobacteraceae bacterium, assembly GCA_035527095.1. Taxonomy (GTDB): domain Bacteria; phylum Actinomycetota; class Acidimicrobiia; order Acidimicrobiales; family Ilumatobacteraceae; genus Sva-07. The sequence continues at coordinate 2,313 of DATLBC010000068.1, forward strand.
CCAGTCGTAGGCACCACGATTGAGCAACACCATCACCGTCGCCGGGTCGCTCTCCGCAACCAGCCGATCCATCGCCGTGGTCCCTCGGCGCGCGCCGGCGGTCGTGGCGGCCACCGCTGCTGTTGCGAACGCGATCAGCAGCAACAGGCCGATCAGTGCTCGCCACCGGGTCCGCCATTCGACCCGGAACCACATCCAGACGGCAGTCATCTCGGTGTGCTCAGCTCGTCCCGTCGTGGTCGACGCGGCCGTCCTTCATCCGCACGATGCGTTCGGCAGCGTCGGCGACCGGCTGGTCGTGAGTGACGAGCAGGATCGTCTGGCCACCCTGGTGGAGGCGCCGGAAGAGCTCGAGCACCTCCTCGCCGCCTTCGCTGTCGAGTGCGCCGGTCGGCTCGTCGGCGAGCACGATCGTCGGCTCGTTCGCCAGAGCCCTGGCGATCGCGAGACGTTGACGCTGTCCACCGGACAGGACGCCGGGCGCCTGCTTGGCCTTGTCTCCGATGCCAAGCAGATCGAGGAGGTCGCGGGCTCTCGACTCGGCCACCTTGCGTTTGCGGCCGGCGATCACTGCGGGCATCACCACGTTCTCGAGCACCGTCATGCCTTCGAGCAGGTTGAAGAACTGGAACACGATGCCCACGTGCTGACGACGCATGATCGCAAGCGCGTTCTCGTCCTTGCCGTCGAGCGACTCACCGGCGATCACGACCTCGCCTTCGTCGGGCACGTCGAGGCCGGCGACGAGGTTGAGCATCGTCGACTTCCCGCACCCCGACGGGCCCATCACGGCGACGAACTCGCCTTGCCGGACGGTCAGATCTGCGCCGCGCAGCGCCCTGACTGGGGCCGTGTCCTGCTCGAACGTCCGGTAGACGGCGGTGACGTCCACGGCGTTGCCCTGCAGCGGCGGTGTGCCCGGATCCGGTTCGGTCATCGTCGAGATCGTGTCGGTCATGTCGATGCTCCCTGTACCTCTGGGGTGGCGGATTGTTGCGGTAGTCGATAGGGCACGACGGGTGTGTCGCGGCCTTTCACGAGCTGCGAATCGAGTCGCTCGAACTCGCCAGGCCGCTCGGTGAGCGCCGTCCACGTCGGTTCGCTCAACACCGTCTGGCCAGGCTCGGCGAACTGCTGGAGTCGCTGACAGAGGTTCACGGCGTCGCCGACGAGCGTGTACTCGACGCGCTCCTCGCTGCCGAGCAGGGCCGCGGCGACTGTGCCTGTGCTCAGCCCGATCCCCAGTCCGAATGGGGTGCGTCCCTCGGCCGACCACTCGTCGTTGACGCCCTCCTGGTTGCGATGCATCGCCATCGCGGCGGCGAGCGCGCGATCGGCGTGGTCGGTCGTGGCGAGCGGCGCGCCGAACACGGCCATCACCGCATCCCCCACGTACTGCATGACGGTTCCTCCCTCGGACAGAATTGCACGATTCATCTCGGCGCGGTGACGGTTGAGCTGCTGCGCCAGCACCGCCGGGTCGGCGTGCTCGGCGATCGTCGTGTAGCCGCGGATGTCACTCATCACGACGGTGACCTCGAGCGTCTCGGTTTCACCGACGGCGCGGCCCTCGGCGATCAACTGATCGGCCACACCGGTGGGCAGCAGTCGACTCAGACTCTCGCCCTGTTCCTCGCGTTCCACGATCGCTCGATGCAGCCGGCGTAAACGGTCGAGGGCGCCCGCCTGACCGCTCGACACGCCCTCGGCGAGGTGTACGAAGAGACGCTCGACTCGGTCGGCGACGGCGGACGGAGTGGTGTTCAGCGCGGCTGCGATCGACTTGATGGTGCGGCCGTTGGCGACCATTTCGAGGAGCTCATCGTCATCGGTGCTCAGCCCGCCGGTGCGGCGAACCGGGTTGATCAGCGCCGACACGATCACCGGGTCGAGCATCGACCCACCCGTCGCCACCTCGCGGATCGCCCGAGCGAGCTGGTCGCCCTCGGCGATTCGGTCCTTCAAAAGGTAGGCGTAGCCGGCCGATCCCTCCGCGAGCAACGACACCGCGTAGTCGGGGTCGTCGTACTGGCTCAGAATGACGATGCCGGTGCCGGGGTGGCGCTTGCGGATCTCCTTGCAGGCGTCGATGCCCTCGGACTCGAAGTGCGGCGGCATGCGAATGTCGCTGACGACGACGTCGGGATGCGCCTCGGAGGCGCCGGCGACGAGCGTGTCGTAGTCGTCGGCGACACCGATGACCTCGACGTCCGCGTCGCGCTGCAGCATTGCGCTCACGCCGGCACGGATGATCGCGCTGTCGTCGGCGAGGAAAACGGTGATTGCCCCCATGGCAGTTCATTGTGCGGATCGGAAGTGCCGCGGGCGAGGGCGCCTCCCTGCATGGTCATGGGGGTGCCAGCTACACCCCCGGTCTGCTGGTCTCAGGCGTCGCGATCGGCGAGGTAGAGCAGCACCGCCTTGACTCGTCGGTGGACGTCGGGCTCCTCACCCAGGCCCAGCTTCGAGAACAGCGAGTTGATGTGCTTCTCGACGGCGCGCTCCGACAACACCAACGACGACGCAACAGCGGCGTTGTTCTTGCCCTGGGCGATCTCCGACAGCACTTCCAGTTCGCGCGGTGTGAGGTGCTCGAGCGGCGAGTGCTTCCCGCGGCCCCGCGCGTTCACGAGCGACTCGACGACCTTCGGGTCGATGACCGACCCGCCCGTTGTGACCTCATCGAGTGCCTGGATGAGCTGGTCGACGTCGGAGAGGCGCTCCTTGAGGAGATAGGCCCGACCCTGTGACCCGCCATCGAAGAGTTGCAGTGCATACGACGGCTCGACGTACTGCGACAGCACGACGACGCCGATCTCGGGGTGGAGTTCGCGCAGTGCGGTTGCGGCCACGATTCCTTCGTCGCTGTTGTTCGGCGGCATCCGGATGTCGGTGAGCACGGCGTCGGGCCGATGCGTCTCGACTGCCGCCAGCAGCTCGGGCAAGTCGACGCACAGTGCAACGATCTCGATGCCGCTCTGCCTGCCGAGCAGCTTCTCGATGCCCTCGCGGACCAGGAGCGAATCCTCTGCCACGACGATGCGAGTCACCATTGCACCAGACCCTACTCAGGCCTGAACGTGGCCTTGCCGATCTCCTCACCGACGCCTTACGTCGCTCCCGCACCATCTTCACCGAGGGCGTTCACCATGTGTGTTGTCGACGACGATCCGGTCGCCGATCCAACTGTTGAAGGGAACACGACCATGAGCAACGAGATCGAGACAACCAAGTCGGGCGGACGTCGGGGGCTGACCATCGGACTCGCCGGCGGGCTGCTCGCCGGCACCGCTGCTGGCCTGGTGTTCGGCGTTCCGGGCCTCTCGAACGCCGCGTCAGAAGCGACCTCGACGCCTGCCGCGCTGGTGCAGCAGACGGACGAGACCGATCCGGCCGCGCCGGCCGACGACCCGGCCGACGCGCCTGACGCGCCGGAGATGGGCACACGGCTGCGAGAGACCCTCCAGCCGCTCGTCGACGACGGCACGATCACCGCCGAGCAGGCCGACGCGGTCACCACCCAGCTGGTCGAGAACCGACCCGAGCGCGGCGAGGGTGAAGGTCGTGGGCCGGGCGGCCACCGCGGCCCGGGCATGTTCGCCCGC
>DATLBC010000069.1:0-60751 GCA_035527095.1 Ilumatobacteraceae bacterium
TGGAGGTGGAGGTGGTGGAGGTGGTGGAGGTGGAGGCGTTCCCCCGATCGGTGGCTGTCCCGGCACGATCGGGCGGTCACTCATGGGCATGGCTCGCAGTCACAGCGGCACGTTGCCGTGTTTGCGGCGCGGCAGTTCCTCGCGCTTGGTGGCCAGCATCCGCAGGCCGGCGACCAGCTTCTGGCGGGTCTCCGCCGGATCGATCACGTCGTCGATGTATCCACGCTCCGCTGCGGCGTACGGCGAGGCGTACTTGTCGGTGTACTCCTGCACGAGCTCTGCGCGTCGGGCGACCGGGTCGGCCGCCTGCTGCAGCTCGCGGCGATAGACGATCTCGACAGCGCCCTGCGGACCCATCACCGCGAGCTCGGCCGTCGGCCACGCAAAGGCCAAGTCGGCGCCGATCGACTTCGAGTTCATGACGACGTATGCGCCGCCGTACGCCTTGCGGGTGATGACCTGAATGCGCGGCACCGTCGATTCGCAGTATGCGTACAACAGCTTCGCGCCGTGGCGAATGATGCCGCCGTACTCCTGGTCGACACCGGGGAGGAATCCAGGCACGTCGACGAATGTGATCAACGGGATGTTGAACGAATCGCAGGTGCGTACGAAGCGGGCTGCCTTCTCGGACGACTCGATGTCGAGCACGCCGGCGAGAATCTTGGGCTGGTTGCCGACGATACCCACCGGCTGACCGTCGATGCGCGAGAACCCGCACACGATCGACTTGGCCCAGTGGGGGAAGTACTCGAAGAACTCGCCGTCGTCGACGACGTGACGGATCACCTCGGTCATGTCGTAGGGCAGGTTCGGGCTGGCGGGCAGGATCTCGCGCAGCTCGGGGCACAGGCGGTCGGGGTCGTCGCCGAGGTCTTCGACCGGCGGCTCCTCGAGGTTGTTCGACGGCAGGAACGACAGCAGGAATCGCACGTCGTCGAGGCAGGACTTCTCGTCGGCGGACACGAACGTGGCGACGCCCGACTTGGTGGCGTGGCTCATGGCGCCGCCGAGTTCTTCGAGCGTGACGTCTTCACCGGTGACGGTCTTGACGACGTCGGGGCCGGTGATGAACATGTGGCTGGACTCGCGCACCATGAAGATGAAGTCGGTCATCGCCGGGCTGTACACGGCGCCGCCGGCGCACGGGCCGAGGATCACCGAGATCTGGGGCACGACGCCCGACGACAGCACGTTGCGGTGGAAGATCCCGCCGTACGAGGCGAGGCTGACCACGCCCTCCTGGATGCGTGCACCGGCGCCGTCGTTGAGGCCGATGACCGGTGCCCCGACCTTCAGGGCCAGATCCATCAACTTGTGGATCTTCTCGGCGAACACTTCGCCGAGCGCGCCGCCGAACACGGTGAAGTCCTGGGAGAACACGAACACCTTGCGCCCGTCGACAGTGCCCCACCCGGTGATGACGCCATCGGTGTAGGGCCGGTCCTCCAGACCGGATGCCTGAGCGCGGTGGCGGGCGAGCATGTCGAGCTCGTGGAACGAGCCCTCGTCGAGGAAGTACTCGAGTCGCTCGCGGGCGAGCATCTTGCCCTTTTCGTGCTGGCGGTCGACCGAGCGCTGCGAACCGGCGTGAACGGCCTGCTCGCGTCGTTCGGCGAGATCGGCGAGCTTCTCCTGCATGGGGTTCGTCACGACTGGCAAGTTACTGGCTGTCGGCACCTCCGGGAAGATCGACCAGAATGCGCCCATGGCAGATGAGCCCTCGACCTCGCCCGATGATGCGATGCAACTGCCGATCCAGCCGCCGCTGCAGCCGATGCTGGCAAAGCTGGCACGAACGATCCCGGACGGTGACGGCTGGCTCTTCGAGCCGAAGTGGGACGGGTTCCGCTGCATCGTCTTTCGCGATGGTGACCGCCTCGAGTTGATCTCCCGCAAGCTCCGGCCGCTCGGTCGCTACTTCCCGGAGCTGCTCGGACCCCTGCGCTCGGCACTCCCGGATCGGTGCGTCGTCGACGGCGAGATCGTTGTTGCGGACGGCACCGGCAATGGCCTCGACTTCGACGCGCTCCTGCAGCGGATCCATCCCGCCGAGTCGAGGATCAACCGCCTGGCGGCCGAGACGCCTGCGGCTTTCGTCGCGTTCGATCTCCTTGCGATCGGCGACGACGCGCTGCTCGAGGAGCCGATGGCCGACCGTCGTGACGCGCTCGTCGACGCGGTCATCGAGAACGATGTCGTGCGGGTCACGCCGGCGACGACGGATCGGGCCGTTGCCGAGGACTGGTTTCACCGGTTCGAAGGCGCCGGCCTCGACGGCATCGTCGCCAAGGCGCTGACCGGGATCTACCAACCTGGCAAGCGGGTACTCGTCAAGGTGAAGCATCAGCGCACCGCCGAGTGCGCTGTCGGTGGGTATCGCATGCACAAGGACGGCAATGGCGTCGGGTCACTGCTGCTCGGGCTGTTCACCGCCGACGGCGAGATGCACTCCGTTGGCGTTGCGGCGTCGTTCTCGGTGAAGCGGCGCGCCGAGTTGCTCGCCGAGCTCGAACCGCGCTCCCATGGCGCACTCGAGGGTCACCCGTGGCGCCGATGGGCCGAAGTGGACGGCGATTCCGCGGGGGCGGCGACCAGCGGTGGCAGTCGTTGGAACGCCGGCAAGGACCTGTCGTTCGTGCCGATCCGCATGGGCCTCGTGGCCGAGGTGTCGTTCGGTCAACTCGAGGGTCGGCGGTTCCGCCACGGTGTCGGGTTCCTGCGCTGGCGGCCCGACCGCACGCCCGAATCGTGTACCTACGATCAGCTCGACGTCGCCGAGCCCGTGTCGTTCGACGACTTCGTCAGGCGGACCTGACTGGAATGGGCGGCGCGTTCGACGTGATCAGGGTTGGCTGATCGGTGGGATCGTCACGTTGACCGCAGGAGGCACGGTCAGTGTGCTGACCACCTCGGTGCCGTCGTCGTTCAGGATCGTGAATCCTTGGGGTGGACTCGTGAACACCCCCGAGGCTGTCACGGCGTTGACCACCATCGTCCAATCGCCGGCCACGGTCAGGGGCAGCCCCTGGTCGCCTTCGGCAAGCACCGCCATGCCTGCGCCGGTGAGCGGCACCGGCTGGGTGATCGTGCCGATGGTGTCGTTCGTCGGCGCGGTGAAGACGACCTCGAGCCCTGACAGCCCCTCGTCGGGTTCGTCGACCTCGACCGACATTCCCGACAACCCGACTCGATCGTTCGTGAGTCGTACCGTGACCACGAGATCGGCTTCGGGCGCATCGACCTCCATCGTGATCGCATACGCGATGTCCGGGCCGGTGGACACGTTCGCCGGCGTCAACGACAACAGCCAGGCGCTCATCGCCAGCACGATCACACCCGCCGCCGCTTCGACGCCGAATGCTCTGCGCAAGCGATCGGCCATCGGCACGGTCATCTCGTCGGCGCGTGCGAGTCGCTGGTTGACGAACTGTCGTGCCGACACCGCCACGAAGATCATCACGGCGACCACCACCGTCTTGAGCAGGATCACGCGACCGTGCGAGGTGCCGAACAGATCGCCACCGTCCAACAGGATCATCTGGACGATGCCGGTGGCGATCGTCGTACCGATGGCGAGAGTGGACAGACGTCCGAATCCCCGCACGGCGTGCACGAGGTCTTCCTCGCCCGGGCCGGCAAGCACGACGCGGGCGAGCAGCACGACCCCGCCGAGCCACACCGACATCGCAAGCGCATGGACGATCGACAGTGGCACCCCGATGATCGCGAGGTCCATGTTCGTACGACTGAATCCGATCGTCGCGACCGTGAGTGCCGGGATGCCGAGCGCCGCCATTTGGGTGACCGGGTCGATCACTCGATCGGGGCGGAAGGCGACCCAGCCGGAAGCGATGACCAGGATGAGCCGGGCGACCGCAGCAATCCCCGGGATGCCTGCGTCGAACAGGTCGACCCAGTTCACCGGATTGAAGCCGCTGCCGAGTCCGCTGCCGGTCACCGCTGCGGTTGCTGCGGCGACGTACAGCAGCGTGCCGACGAACGCGACGATCCAGATTGCACGGATGAAGCGGATGGTCACCAGGTACTCGACGCCCTCCGGCCAGGCCGCAGCGATCAGGACGAGCGAGCCGAGGAGCACGGCGACACCGAAGACCGAGATCAGTCGTCCCAGCCAGAGCGGGCCCTGGCCCGAGTCGACATCGGACAGGTTGACCACTTCGGTCGCACTCGTGGCAGCGGCTGACACCTCGGCGGTGGGGACAGTGTCACCGGTCGCCGGTGCGGACGTCGGGGTGGTCTCGACCGCGGCGGGCTCGTTCTCGACCGTGAAGGTGATGTTGCCCTGACCGTTGGGAGAGCCCTCCGTGTCGCTCACCACGTATGACGCCACGCAGGCGCCCTTTGGCAGCGTGTCGATGACGGTGGCGGTCATGGTGAGGCGATCGTCGCTGACCTCGCGCGGGCCAACGGTGAACAGGTCGGTGCACGTCAGCGTGATGGTGTTGACCTCGCCGAGCTCCTCGCTGAACGTGAACGAGATCGCCGTGGGCGACTCGGCGAGGGTGGATCCATCGGCCGGGTCGGAGGACACCAGGGAGTTCTCGGCGAGCGCGGTGCCAGGAAGCAGCCCGACGAGGCTGCCGACGCCGATGACGGCGAGTGCAGCGCCCGTGATGGCGCGGCGCAGGCCGCCGGCGCCTCGAAGTGATGTTCGCTCGTTCACGATCGCCCGAGGCTAGTTGCCCGGTCGCCCATCAGCCCGGGCACCCTTGACACGACCCTGCGTCGGTGCTGCTCGATCGGGGCACTACACGTCGCCGCGCCGGCAGTCGCTGGCACCCATTTCGTCGACCAGATCGTTGCGGCCGCGAACCAGCTCGCCGATGCGCACCGTCAGTTCGTCGAGCCGTGCAGCATCATCGCCGACGGCTGCGATCGCACTCCAGGCGACAGCCTGCTCGTCGGTGTTGAGCACGAACGCTCGATGATCGTCGGTGAGCACGTCGGGGACGTCCAGACTGCGCGCCCGCGCAGCCTCGTTCTCGAGCGCGCTCGCTGCGCTCGTTGCGAAGTCGGCGACGGAGATCTGGTCGGGGGGTTGGGGAAGGGCGTCGAGCGTCGCAGTGGTGTCGCGACAGATCGTCTGCAGGTCGGCGCGGTAGTCCGTCTCGGTGACCGGTGTCGGTTCGCTGGCGCAGGCGGCGAGGAATGCGATGGAGAAGGCGACCACGCTGACCCGCATCCCGGCGATGCTACGAGACGACCGCGGCGGGCACGCGGGCGGACGTGACTCGATCGCTATCGTGGCCGCGATGGCCACCCAGTCGCTCTACCGCCGCTATCGGCCCCGCCGCTTCAGCGAGGTCAAGGGGCAAGACCACGTGGTGAGGGCCCTGCGGACCTCGGTCGCCGAGGGGCGCGAGGGACAGGCGTATCTCTTCTCGGGCCCTCGTGGCACCGGCAAGACCACCTCGGCGCGCATTCTCGCCAAGGTGCTCAACTGCGAGAACCCGCACGACGGCGAACCGTGCTGCGAGTGCGAATCGTGTCTCGCTGTCGAACGCGGTGTGAGCTACGACGTTCACGAACTCGACGCGGCGAGCAACAACGGGGTCGATGCGATGCGCGATCTCATCGAGAAGGCGTCGCTCGGCACGCCCGGACGTCACAAGGTGTACATCCTCGACGAGGTCCACATGCTGTCGCGTGCCGCCGAAGCAGCGCTGCTCAAGACGCTGGAGGAGCCACCACCCCACGTCGTGTTCGTGTTGGCAACGACGGACCCGCAGAAGATGTCCGACACGATCCGCAGCCGGACGCAGCACCTGCAGTTCCACCTCCTGCCGGCCGACACCCTGGCTGAACATGTTCGTTGGGTCGCTGCAGATGCCGGGCTCGAGATGAGTGAGGCGTCACTGGAGCAGGCGCTGAGCCGGGGCGGTGGCTCGGCCCGCGACACTTTGTCCGCGCTCGAGTTGCTGGCCAACACGGGCGACGAGGGGATGCAGGTCGTCCCACTCGACGAGTTCGTCGAGTCGATGATCGATCGGGACCCTGGCCGAGCGCTCACCGTGGTCGCCCATGCAATCTCCGGCGGGATGGACCCCAGGACGCTCACCGAGGAACTGATCGCGTTCCTCCGCAATGGCTTCCTCGCCCTGATGGCCCCAGAACTCGTACAGGTTCCATCGAATCGTCTCGATGCGCTGGCTGCCCAATCGCAACGGCTCGGAGCGGCTGGGCTGGTGCGCGGCATCGAACTGCTCGGAGCCTCGTTGGCCGAGATGCGTCACGCCCCCGACCCTCGGGTGCTGCTCGACGTGGCCACGGTGCAGCTCACCGCCGACAGTGCCGGTGGCGACACCGCCGCGTTGTTGCAGCGCCTCGAACGTCTCGAACGCCAGGTCGCGGCGGGAGCCGCTGCGCCGCCGGTCGAAAAGCCGGCAGCACCACGCGATCCCGCCACCGGCCGCGCAGCGCTCGGTGGTCGTGCCCGGCCCAGCGTGCCTGAGGCACCCAGTGCTCCCGACGCTCCCGAGCAGGCCGCGCCGGCGCCGACGCCGGAGGCCGCGGCCGAGGCCGAGCGAGCCGAGCAGATCGCTCCAGCCCCGGTCGACACGATCGACACGGCAACGGAATCCGGGGTGGCCGAACCGCCGGCTCCTGCCGCGATGACCGACATCACCGCTGACGTCTGGGAGAACTCGATCCGCCCCGCCCTCCGCGGCATGGCTCGCGCCGTGTACGGGCCGACGGGCTTCATCGGCAGTACCGAGTCGACGCTCACGCTCTCGGTACCGAACGCCGTCCATCGCACGAAGTGTGAGGAACAACGATCGGTCGTCGAAGCCGCGATCGCCGCGTTCGTCGGTCGACCGATCGCGGTCGAGCTGATCGACGGCGGCGACGGTGGAGGCACTGGCTCGAACGAGCGCACCACCGTTGGTTCCGACGCGTCTGCGACGTCGTCGACGCAGGCACCAGCGGCTGCTCCGACGCCCACGACCGATGGGGCCCCGCGTGGCGACGCCGATGCCTTCGAGACGTCGTCGCCGCGTGAGCGGGGGCTTGCAGCGGCGGCCGCCGCGGGCCCCGGCGACCAGTCGGATGTCGATGCTGACCCAGCCGGCTTCGACGAACTTCCGGACGATGACGACGTCGACCTCGACGGGCTGACCGACGCTCCACCCGAATCGGTGAAGTCGCCGATCGATCGCTTGGCCGAGGCGTTCCCCGGCTCCGAGCTGATCGAGGAAGCAGGCTGATCCACGTCCCATGGCCGGCAACTACACCGCTCCTGTCCAGTCGCTGATCGACGAACTCGGTCGCCTTCCGGGGATCGGCCCGAAGTCGGCGCAGCGCATCGCGTTCCACCTGCTGAAGGTGCCCGTCGACGACGCCAATCGTCTCGCCTTTGCGATCACCGACGCCAAGGCCCGCGTGCGGTTCTGTGAGCGGTGTTTCAACGTGGCCGACGACGTGTTGTGTCCGATCTGTAATGACGACGCTCGCGACTCGTCGATGTTGTGCGTGGTCGAGGAATCGCGCGACATCGTGGCGATCGAACGCACCGGTGAGTTCCGTGGGCGCTACCACGTCCTGCTCGGAGCGATGAGCCCGCTGGAGGGCATCGGTCCCGAGCAGCTCAAGATCCGCGAGCTGGTCGCCCGGATCGATCCCGAAGGCGTGCGCGAGATCATCCTGTGTACCAACCCGAACACCGAAGGCGAGGTCACGGCGATGTACCTCGCCCGGCTGTTGAAGCCGATCGGGCTGACGGTCACACGGATTGCGAGCGGATTGCCCGTGGGCGGCGACTTGGAGTACGCCGACGAACTCACGCTTGGGCGAGCTCTCGAAGGCCGTCGCTCGGTCGACTGACACGTCTCGGCCCGAAAACTGAACTGGGGCACCATCTCCACGAATCGGTAGCGGGCGGACGGGCCGATTCGTTTCGATGATGCCCCAGAAGGGGGCGAATCCGAAGTGGACTCGCTTGATCAGTTGTTACGGATACGTTACAGAATGCGGGATTGGACGTCAAGGTTTCGCAACACAAGTCGTCGGTAGTGTCAGTATATCGACCTGGAGTGGTATGTCAATCACCCAAAGTGGCGGTTCGTGTGCCCGAAACGGCCCATGAAGGTGAGCGTGACTTGCGACGGGAGCGGACGCGGTCAGACGGTGCGCAGGATGGCGGCGTCGCCTTGGCCACCACCGCCGCACAGCGCAACGGCGCCGGTGCCGCCACCGCGGCGCTTCAGCTCGTGCAGCAGGGTGAGTGCGAGGCGGTTGCCGCTCATGCCGATCGGGTGACCAAGTGCGATCGCGCCGCCGTTGACGTTGACGATCTCGTCGCTGATGCCGAGCTCGGCGATCGATGCCAGCCCGACCGCGGCGAACGCCTCGTTGATCTCGAACAGATCGAGGTCGGCGATGGCGATGCCGGCCTTGTCGGCAGCCTGCATGATCGCGCGGCTGGGCTGGTGCAGCAGCGAGGCGCTGTCGGGCCCGGCCACCATGCCGTACGACACGAACTCGCCGAGCGGAGTGACGCCGCGGCGCTCGGCCTCGGCTCGTGACATCAACACGATGGCGCTCGCGCCATCGGAGAGCTGCGATGCGTTGCCCGCGGTGACCGTGCCGTCCTTGTCGAAGGCTGGGCGCAGTGAGCCGAGGCTTTCCATGCTGGTGCCGGGACGAACGCCTTCGTCGGTCTCGACGAGGATCGGATCGCCCTTGCGCTGTGGCACGGCGACCGGCACGATCTCGTCGGCGAGGCGTCCGTCCTTGATGGCGTTCGCGGCGCGTTCGTTCGACACGACGGCCATCTCGTCCTGCTGCTCGCGGGTCAGGCTCTCGCCCGATGCGTAGCGGTCGGTGCCGAGGCCCATCAGGCACGAGTCGAACGAGCACCACAGGCCATCGGCGATGATCGCGTCGCGCAATTCGGTGTTGCCGTACTTGAACCCACCGCGGGCGCCGTCGGCGATGTACGGAGCGTTGGTCATCGACTCCATGCCGCCGGCCACGACGATGTCGGCCTCACCGGCGGCGATCATCTGGTTCGCGAGGTAGATCGAGTTGAGCCCTGACAGGCACACCTTGTTGACGTTCACCGACGGAACGCTCATCGGGATGCCGGCCTTGACCGCTGCCTGCCGGCTGGGCACCTGGCCCTGCCCGGCCATGAGGACCTGTCCCATGATGACGTGCTCGACCTCGTCGGGGGCCACCCCGGCGCGCTCGAGTGCCGCGGCGATGGCAAAGCCACCGAGGTCGGCTGCGGAGAACGACGAGAGCGCACCGCTCATCTTCCCGATCGGAGTGCGAGCGCCAGCGACGATGTACGAACCAGTAGAAGCCATACGCAAACGCTACCCCCATCGCCCAGAGCCCGAAAAATGTGCGTGTCGTGATCGGCAGCGGGCAGATCCGCGCATTTTTCGGGATGTGCTGACGTCGCCGGGGGGAGGCGAGGGACGTGATGTCTCGCTTTGCCCCTCGTGATTACCGATCAGTAACCTCACGCGCCATGCAGGAGATCCTTGACGCCATCCAGTCCGGTGCCAGCGGCGACGACATCGCCAACCTCCCGGTCCCCGAGAGCTATCGGGCGGCGTTCGTGCGTCGTGAGGACACAGCGATGTTCGAAGGGGTCGACTCGTGGGACAAGGACCCGCGCAAGTCGCTGCACGTCGACGAAGTCGCGACGCCCGAACTGGCGCCCGACGAGGTGTACATCGCCGTGATGGCGTCGAGCATCAACTTCAACACCGTGTGGACGTCGATCTTCGAGCCGCTCCCGACGTTCGGGTTCCTCGACAAGATGGGACGCCAGAACGAATGGGGCAAGCGTCACGCTCTGCCCTACCACGTGGTCGGATCCGACGCGGCGGCCGTCGTCGTGCGAACCGGCTCGGCCGTGCGCAACTGGAAGCCCGGCGACCGGGTCACCGTGCACTGCAACTACGTCGACGACCAGGACCCCAGCGCCCACAACGACTCGATGCTTGCGACCAACCAGCTCATCTGGGGTTTCGAGACCAACTTCGGTGGCCTTGCCGATCTCGCCGTGGTCAAGGCAAACCAGTTGATGCCCAAGCCCACCCACCTCACCTGGGAGGAGGCGGCGGTCAACGCACTGTGCAGCTCGACCTCGTACCGCATGCTCGTCAGCGAGAACGGCGCCCAGATGAAGCAGGGCGACAGCGTCCTCATCTGGGGCGCCACCGGCGGCATCGGCGGGTATGCGGTGCAGTACGTGCTCAATGGCGGCGGTCGACCGATCGGCGTGGTCTCGTCGCCCGAGCGCGCCGAACTCCTCAACCGGATGGGCTGCGAGGCCGTGATCGACCGCCGCGCCGAGAAGTACGAGTTCTGGTCCGACGAGAACACCCAGGACGAATCCGAATGGCGACGCTTCGGCAAGAAGATCCGCGAACTCAACAACGGCGAGGACGTCGACATCGTGTTCGAGCACCCCGGTCGTTCGACGATGGGGGCGTCGGTGTTCGCCGTGAAGCGCGGCGGCACCGTCGTGACATGCGCTGCCACGTCCGGCTACATGGTCGAGTTCGACAACCGGCACTTCTGGATGAAACTCAAGAACCTGATCGGTTCGCACTTCGCCAACTACGCCGAGTCGTACGCCGCCAACAAGCTGCTCGACCAAGGACGCATCCAGCCGCTCTTGACGAAGACGTACGACCTTGCTCACGTCGGCGACGCAGCGCTCACCGTGCACCACAACGAGGCCGAGGGCAAGCTTGGCGTGCTGTGCCTGGCGCCCGCCGAAGGCTTGGGCATCGACGACCGCGAGAAGCGCGAGCGCATCGGCGAAGACAAGATCACCGTCTTCCGAGCGTGACGTTCCCGGCGGCTGTCCTGTGGGACATGGACGGCACGCTCGTCGACACAGAGCCCTACTGGTTCGAGGCCGAGTTCGAACTGGTTGCCGAGTTCGACGGCACGTGGACCGAAGCTGACGCGCAGTCGCTCGTCGGCTTCGACCTGCTCGACTCGGCGCACGAACTTCGAACACGCGGTGGCGTGCGACTCGACCCCGTGGAGGTCGTTGATCGTCTGCTCGACGGGGTCATCGCCCGTGTCGGTCGAGCGTTGCCGTGGCGGCCGGGGGCGCCCGAGCTCTTGGCGGCGTGCGTCGCCGCGAGCATCCCGTGCGTGATGGTCACGATGTCGTGGCGTCGCCTCGCAGAGGCCGTGATCGCGTCGGCGCCCGCAGGGTCGTTCGTCGCCTCGATCACCGGCGACGAGGTGACCAACGGCAAACCTGATCCGGAGCCCTATCTTGCGGCCGCCGCAGCGCTCGGCGTCGACCCGGCCGATTGCGTGGCGATCGAGGACTCGCCGACCGGGGTTGCCTCTGCGCTCGCTGCTGGTTGTGCGACGCTGGGGATCCCCCATGTCGTCCCCGTCGCTGCCGCCCCCGGCCTCACCCTCGTCGACTCGCTCGTCGGCATCGAAGTCGCGGAGCTCCGCCGACTCCGAGCCCCCTGATCACTCGGTCGACGACACTCCGATCGATGATCCGGCACCCGGACGCCGCCGACGGCTGCTCGTCCTCGGAGCGCTCGTCGTGGCACTGCTCGGAGTTGCGGGAGCAGCGGTCTACGTCGCGACCAACGAAGAGCCTCCCCCGCCCAAGCCCGACATTCCGCTGGACGCTTGGGTTCCCTACTGGGGGCTCGATGCGTCGCTGCCCGACGCTCGACAGAGGGTCCCGTCGATGCGCGAGGTGTCGCCGTTCTGGTTCAACGCCGTCGGGGTCGATCAGATCGTTGTCGACCCGAATGCCTCGGCGGAGTTCACGTCGGAATTCATGGACACCGTCAAGGGGCTCGACGTCGATGTGCTGCCGTCGATCATCGACGCGCTGCCTGCGGGTGAAATGGCGGCGATCCTCGCCGACCCGACGACACGGGCGCAGCACGTCGCCACCATCCGGGCGTTCGCCGTGGACGGTGACTACGACGGCATCGACATCGACTACGAGCAGTTCGCGTTCGCCGACGGGCGAGACACGTGGGCGACGACTCGGCCGAACTGGGTGTCGTTCATCCAGGAACTCGCCGCCGCGCTCCGCGCCGACGGCCGATCGCTCACGGTGAGCATCCCGCCGGTGTACGACGCCGGCCAGACCGACGACAGCGGCTTCTGGGTCTACGACTACGGGGCCATCGTCGAACATGTCGATCGCATCCGCATGATGACCTACGACTACTCGGTGTCGCAGCCAGGTCCGATCGCTCCACTCGAGTGGGTCGAATCGGCGATCACCGGTGCCATCGACGCGACCGGGTCGCCGGACAAGCTGGTCCTTGGTCTGCCCGCGTACGGGCGCAACTGGCCGGTGCGCACCACCGGGGTGTGTCCCGCCGACGACGTCCCGGGTCGAACCGGTGTGTCGGCGCGCTCCGTCGACGAACTGATCGAGCGGCGCGGCGCCACACCGATCCCGGTCGACGAGACCGGCGAGTGGGAGTTCGAGTACGACCTCGAGGTCAGCGACGGTACGACGACCTGCGTGCAGACCCGCCAGGTCCACTACGTCGACGGTGACGGGATCGCCCTGCGGATGGATCTCGCGCGGCAGTATCGCCTCGACGGCGTGGCGCTGTGGGCGTTCGGGTTCGACGACCCGGCGGTGTGGGATGCCATCTTGCCGACGGTCGCCGATCCCAGTGTGAGCTCGATCACCGAGTAGAACGATCGGATGACAGTCGGCGAAGCATGGATCATCGACGCGGTGCGTTCGCCGCGTGGCATCGGCAAGCAGGGCAAGGGCAGCCTCGCCCATGTGCATCCGCAGAAGATTCTCGGACAGGTACTGAACGGCCTTCGTGACCACGTCGGGTTCGACCCGGCCGACGTCGACGACGTCGTGTGCGGCAACGGCTCGCATGCGGGCGACCACGCGCACGACATCGGCCGGATGGCCGTGCTCGACGCGGGTTGGCCGATCTCGGTTCCGGGCGTCACGTTGAATCGGTTCTGCGGTTCGGGGCAGCAGGCGGTCACGTTCGCCGCGATGGGCGTCGGTGCCGGGCACCAGGACCTCGTGATCGGAGCGGGCGTCGAGTCGATGAGTCGACCCGCTCGAAATGGCACCGACGGCTTCCATGCGAACAACGAGCATCTCCTCGCGACGCATCCACAGGTTCCCCAGGGGCTCTCCGCCGACCTGATCGCCACGCTCGACGGCTACACACGTGTCGAGGTCGACGCCCTCGGTCTCGAAAGTCAGCGCCGAGCGGCCGCCGCCGTCGCCGAGGGCCGATTCGAGCGCAGCCTGATCACGATTCTCAACGACGACGGCACGGTGGCACTCGACCACGATGAGTATCCGCGGCCGGAGACGACGGCCGAGGGTCTTGCTGCGCTGCATCCGAGCTTCACGAAGTTCGTCGACTTCTCGTTCGAGCAGAGCGAACTCACGATGGCCGAGCTGATCGCGCAGAAGTATCCGGGCGTCGAACTCCACAACGTTCATCACGCGGGGAACAGTTCGGGTGTGGTCGATGGTGCAGGCGCCGTGCTCGTGTCATCGCCGGACTACGCGAACGCGCACGGCCTCACCCCGCGGGCACGCATCGTGATGTCGGCCGCGGCCGCTGACGAGCCGTTGATCATGCTCACTGCGCCTGGCCCGGCGGCCAACAAATGTCTGGCCCGAGCCGGTATGACCGTTGACGACATCGACCTGTTCGAGGTGAACGAGGCCTTTGCGTCGGTCGTGCTGCGGTTCTTCCGCGACACCGGCGCCGATCCGCTGAAGGTGAACGTCAACGGCGGCGCGATCGCACTTGGTCACCCGATCGGCGCAACTGGCACGATGCTGATCGGCACGCTGCTCGACGAGCTCGAACGTCGCGACCTGCAGACGGGCCTCGTGGCGATGTGCACCGGCGGCGGCATGGGCACCGCCACCATCATCGAACGCCTCTGAGATCATCTCCGCAACGGCACGCCATGGCGAGCGCTCATCGGCGATCGTCCGTGGCCCGCTGGAGCGTTGGCTCAGCTGTACTGGTCGAGAATCGTCGACTCGGTCACCCGGCTGAGGGTGTCGCGGATGGCCCTCGCTGTCGCCTCGTCGACACCGTCCACCGTGGTCAAGTCGTCGACCGTGGCGCGTTGGAGCTTGGCGAGCCCTCCGAAGTGGTCGGCGACGGCGATGGCGGTCGTCGACGGCAGTCGGCTGACGCGGTGCAGCAGACGCATTCCCTTTGGAGCCACCTCCTGGGCGAGATCGGTCGAGTCGCGACCCGGCGCCAACGCATCGGCGGTCAGGCGCAGGTTCGACACCTCGTCGTCGGACAAGTGGGACATGGCATCGAGGGTGTCGACGACCGAGCGCCCGGGTGGCAGATAGTCGGCGACCACGAGGTCGAGTTCGTCGTCGATCTCGCCGTAGAGCTCGTCGAGCTGCAAGCGCAACAACCGGGCGTCGACACCGAGTTCGATGATCATCGTCTCGATCTCGTCGGCGATGCGGTGGACCATCTCGCCGCGCTGGATGACGGCGACGACATCGCGAAGCGTGGTGACGTCTTCGACCTCGACCGCGGTGAGGTTCGTGATCGCATCGTCGAGGCGCACCTTGTAGCGCTCGAGCGTTTGCAGCGCCTGGTTCGCGCGATCGAGGAGATGCCCGACTTCTTGAAGCTGCCGCTTGTTGCCACCGGCGTAGACGTTGATGACGCCCATCTCTTCGCTCGCCGACACGACGGGTACGTCGAGCGATCGCGCCACTCGCTCGGCCGTGCGGTGGCGAGTTCCGGTTTCGCTGGTGGGGACCGAGGGGTCTGGAACGAGGTGCACGTTCGCACGCGCGATGCGGCCGCCATCGGACGACAGGATGATCGCGCCGTCCATCTTCGCGAGCTCCGAGAGACGCTGCGGGCTGTACGGGGCGTCGACGAGGAAACCGCCGGAACAGATCGACAGGACGTCGGCATCGTCGCTGAGCACGAGGAGTGCACCGGCTTTCGAGCGCACGACCCGGTCGATGCCGTCACGCAAGGGCGTGCCGGGAGCAACGCGGGCGAGCGCGTCGCGCATCGCCTCGTTGACGCCGCCGTGCCGGGAGTGCATGACCTGATCCTAGATGAGCAATGCGCGATCCATCCCGAGAGATCCTGGACTCACATTGCCGAGCGGAGTCCGGTCGGCGCTGTGTGGGCGCCGAGCCCGGCGGCGGCGACGGCTTCGGAGAGCGTAGCGGCCCGGATCACTGCGATGTCGGCGTCGCAATCGGGTGAGTTGGAGGGAGCGACCACGCGGCGCAGCCCGAGGCGTGCGGCCTCTGTGAAGCGCCGCTGTGCCTGGCCGACCTGGCGCAGCTCGCCGCCGAGACCGACCTCGCCGAACACCGCGAGATCGGCGGGAAGGGGCTGGTCGCGGATCGCGCTGACCACGGCGAGGCAGACGCCGAGGTCGAGGCCCGGCTCGCTGAGTTTGACGCCACCCGCCGTCGAGGCGTAGACGTCCTGGTCGGCGACCGGTACTCGTGACCGGCGCCCGAGCACCGCCATCAGCATCGAGAGTCGTGCGCCCTCGAGGCCGAGCGCGCTTCGACGCGGTGGTACACCGGGCACGCTGGGGGTGGCCAGTGCCTGCACCTCGACCACGATCGGGCGTTGGCCCTCCATCGTGGGCACGACCGCCGAGCCGGGTACGCCCGTGCGGCGATCGGCGAGGAAGAGCGAGGACGCATCGGGCACGGCGAGCAGGCCCGCGGTGGCCATCTCGAACAGCCCGAGTTCGTTCGTGGGTCCGAACCGGTGTTTCGACGCGCGCAGCAGGCGCAACGCGTGGTGGCGGTCGCCCTCGAACTGCAGGACGGTGTCGACCACGTGTTCGAGCACGCGGGGCCCCGCTAGCCCGCCCTCCTTCGTGACGTGGCCGACGAGCACGATCGACACGTTGCGTTCCTTGGCTTCGTTGACGAGTCGTTGGGCGCAGCCACGGACCTGGCCGACGCTGCCCGGCAGTGATCCCAGGCTCGGGTCGGACACGGTCTGGATCGAGTCGATCACCACCAGTTCGGGACGGATCCGGTCGATGGCCTCGAGGATGTGCGGCAGCGAGGTCTCGGCGTGGAGCCAGAGGTCGTCGCGAGTGGCCCCGAGTCGTTCGGCGCGTCGCTTGACCTGTTGCGCGCTCTCCTCCGCAGTGACGTACAACGTCGGCCCGTTCCACCCGGCGAGCAACTGCAGCAGCAGTGTGCTCTTGCCGATGCCCGGCTCGCCGCCGAGCAACGTGACCGAGCCGGCGACGAGCCCGCCACCGAGCACGCGGTCGAGCTCGCCGATGGTGGTCGAGACCGGGTCGCCGTGTTCGGTTCCGACCTCGCCGATGCGTGTCGGGCCGGGGCGTGACGATGTCGGCGCCGGGGCATGGTCGGCGCCGGAGACCTCGACATCCTCGACGAGCGTGTTCCAGTCGCCGCAGCCGGAGCACCGGCCGGACCACTTCGGATGTGAGGTGCCGCATTCGCTGCACACGTGGACCAACTTCGCTCGACTCGATGCCATGGACTCATCATGACGAAGGGCTGTCACACAGTTGGTTGACATCAGGGATCTGACCCCTGATGTCATCAGTCGAACGAGACGACCTCGCCGCGATTGATGCTGACCCAGTCGCGCGCTTCGAGATAGGGGCGGAACCGGTCGGCGATGATTTCGCCGTCGTGGCGGTTCTTCGGGCGCTGCAACTCGAACAGGTAGGGGAACTCGAGCCATGCCGTCGTGGCCTCCCACAATCGCAGGGCCGCCGCCCCTGTCGGCGGGTCGAGCACGACGGGACCGAACAGGCACTCGGGTTCGCCGTCGGGAGCGATGAACTCGGGGAAGAACAGCGTCGGCACGCCGTAGCCACCTGCGGCGACGACCCGATCGTGTTCGGTACGAACCTCGTCATGGGTGCTCGGATCGCTGATCGCTTCGTCGACGGTGCTCGGATCGAGTCCGATCTCCGCCAGGAGGTGCCGTGCGACATCGGGATCGTGTGGCCGGTGGCCCTCCTCGTGCAGTGCGCGGCCCGCTCGTTCGTACCACCGGTCGAGGTCGTCCATACTCGACCTGCGCAGCAGCGCTCCGATGCGCATCATCGACCAGCCGTAGGACCACTCCCGCTCCCACGGATGCTTCTTGCCCTCGACTCGGTTGATCTCTTCGAGGCTGAAGAACTTCCAGGCGATCTCGATGCCGTTCTGCCGGCGCACTTCTCGGATCCACGCCGACGTCTGGTACGCGAACGGGCACATCACGTCGAAGTGGAAGTCGACTCGGGTCGGCGCGTCGGGCATACCCCAGGCTGCCACACGGCCCCGTCGACGCGTGCCCCGTCAGCCTGTGGGGCGGGGCCGTCGGGGGCGGCGTGTGCGCTGCCAGCGGGCCCAGATCACGTAGCCGATGAACAGCGTCATGAACACGACCCAGGCGACCAGGGCGATCAGGGCGATGATCGACAGTGGTCGCGCCCACCAACGATCGTCACCCGGCGATTGCACCGTTGCCGCGCGCATGTCGAGGATGGAGCCGTCGGTGGGTGCGATCCACTCGAGTCGGTTGTCTCCGAGTTGGGATCCGTTGGTCTCGTCGGCGTTGATCTCGCCGGGGAGCTCGGCTCGAATCGCGGCGAAGATCGACGATTCCGGCCTGGCGCCGCTGGCTGCGATCTGTTCGGCGAACGGTACCGAACCGACCGCCGCGATCAGGTCCTCGTCGGCGAAGCTCTCGAAGCCATCGGGGAGCCCGAGCAGGCCGGTCAACCGGGTCGTGGTGTCGTCGCCGCTCGTGTTTCGGGTCATCGCCATCTGGTTGTACGGCGGCCCGATGCTGTTGAGCAGATTGGTCGCCTCGGCATCGGAGGAGAAGTCGTGGCTCAATGTGATGGTCACGCCCCCGTCGGGGAGTGTGGTGGGTCCGTCGATCGTCCAACCGGCTGCCACGATGTCATCGGTCGCCAACTCGTCGGTCAACGTCGGCACGGCGGCCACCACCTCGGCGTCAGCGGTGGCGACGAGCGTGATCGTGCCGGTTCCATCGGGTTCGACGGCCACGTCGACAGTGAGGTCGATGCGGCACCCGGCGACCGCTGCGACGCACACGCACAGAATCAGGACGCGACGGATCACGGTGACGAGTATGGCCGACGGTCGTCGGTGAGTTCAGGACGGCGCGAGGCCGACGAGTTGGGTGAGCAACGGATCAGGTCAGCTCGGGCGGGGGCAGCTCGGCCTCGCCACCGCCGGCCGGCGGGATCGGCTTCTCGGTCGCTGTCGTTGCGAGCTCGACCGATGACGGCGGCACGAAGCCTTCGACGGCGGTGAACGTGAACCGCTGCTTGCCCTCGTTGTCGGGGTCGTCCTCGGTGTCGACCACGATGATCTCGCCGGCAGAGAACTCCTTGTAGAGGATCTTCTCCGACAACGCATCTTCGATGTGGCGCTGGATCGCCCGACGCATCGGACGCGCACCCAGCTGCGGGTCGTAGCCGAGTTCGGCGAGCAGCTCCTTGGCCGACGCCTTGATCTCGATGCCGAGACCCTGGCCCTCGAGCTGACCGACGAGCCGCTGCGTGAGCAGGTCGACGGTCTGCAGGACCTCGTCGCGGGTCAGCTCGTGGAACACGATGACTTCGTCGATGCGGTTGAGGAACTCGGGTCGGAAGTGGTTCTTCAGCGACTCGTTGACCTTCTCCTTCATGCGCTCGTAGCTCATGGCGGTGTCGTCGCTGGTGAAACCGACGTTCGCCTTGCGCAAGTCCTGCGTGCCGAGGTTCGACGTCATGATCAGCACGGTGTTGCGGAAGTCGACCGAGCGGCCCTGGCTGTCGGTCAGGCGACCTTCCTCCAGGATCTGCAGCAACGTGTTGAACACGTCGGGGTGGGCCTTTTCGATCTCGTCGAACAGCACCACGGAGAACGGCTTGCGCCGCACTGCCTCGGTGAGCTGGCCGCCCTCTTCGTAGCCGACGTAGCCGGGAGGCGAACCGACCAGGCGGCTGACGGTGTGCTTCTCCATGTACTCGGACATGTCGAGCGTGATCAGCGCCGAGTCGTCACCGAACAGGAACTCGGTGAGCGTCTTGGCGAGTTCGGTCTTGCCGACACCGGTGGGGCCGAGGAAGATGAACGAGCCCGACGGTCGCTTGGGGTCCTTCAACCCGGCGCGGGTGCGACGGATCGATTGCGACACGGCCGACACGGCCTGCTCCTGGCCGATGATGCGCTTGTGGAGGTTCTCCTCCATCTTCAACAGCCGCTCGGTCTCCTCTTCGGTGAGCTTGTACACCGGGATGCCGGTCCACAGCGAGAGCACTTCGGCAACGGCTTCTTCGTCGACCTCGTCGAACAGGTCGACACCCTCGGCGCGAACCTCGGTCTCCTTCTGCGCCTTCTCTTCGAGCAACGACTTCTCCTGGTCGCGCAGGCGGCCGGCCTCTTCGAACTGCTGGTCCTCGACGGCGCGTTTCTTGGCCTCTTGGACCTCGCTGAGCTTCGTCTCGATCTCGCGCAGGTCGGGAGGCGTGGCCATGCGCTTGATGCGCAGGCGTGAGCCGGCCTCGTCGATCAGGTCGATGGCCTTGTCGGGCAGGTGCCGATCGGAGATGTAGCGGTCGGCCAGGTTGGCCGCGGCGACGAGCGCTTGGTCGGTGATCGTGACCCGGTGGTGCGACTCGTACTGATCGCGAATGCCCTTGAGGATCTCGATCGTGTGGGCGAGCGTGGGCTCGTCGACCTTGACGGGCTGGAAGCGCCGCTCGAGGGCGGCGTCCTTCTCGACGTGCTTGCGATACTCGTCGGTCGTGGTGGCGCCGATGGTCTGGAGTTCGCCACGGGCGAGCATCGGCTTGAGGATCGAGGCCGCGTCGATGGCGCCTTCGGCTGCTCCGGCGCCGACGAGCGTGTGGATCTCGTCGATGAACAGCAGGATGTCGCCGCGCGTCTTGATCTCTTTGAGGACCTTCTTGAGCCGCTCCTCGAAGTCGCCTCGGTAACGCGACCCGGCGACGAGTGCCCCGAGGTCGAGCGTGTACAGCTGCTTGTCGGTGAGCGTGTCGGGCACGTCGTTGTTGACGATCTTCTGGGCCAGGCCCTCGACGATGGCCGTCTTGCCGACGCCGGGTTCACCGATCAGCACCGGGTTGTTCTTGGTGCGCCGCGAGAGGATCTGCATGACCCGCTCGAGTTCGTTGGTGCGTCCGATGACGGGGTCGAGCTGGCCTTCGCGGGCAGCCTGGGTGAGGTTGCGGCCGAACTGGTCGAGGATCTGGCTGTTGCCGCCCTTTTCGTCGTCGCCGCCCTTGCTGGCACCCACACCGGCGCCGGCGGGAGCCTGCTCGCTTCGGCCGCCGCCAGTGGAGCCGGACGGGCCCTGGTAGCCGGAGAGCAACTGGATGACCTGTTGGCGCACGCGGGACAGATCGGCGCCGAGCTTGACGAGGACCTGCGCAGCGACGCCTTCGCCTTCGCGGATCAGCCCGAGCAGGATGTGCTCGGTGCCGATGTAGTTGTGGCCGAGCTGGAGTGCTTCACGGAGAGAGAGTTCGAGCACCTTCTTCGCTCGGGGTGTGAAGGGGATGTGGCCCGACGGCGACGAGCCACCCTGGCCGATGATCTCCTCGACCTGGCTGCGCACGGCTTCGAGGGAGATTCCGAGGCTCTCGAGCGCTTTCGCGGCGACACCTTCTCCCTCGTGAATCAGCCCGAGCAGGATGTGCTCGGTGCCGATGTAGCTGTGATTGAGGAGGCGAGCCTCCTCCTGTGCGAGCACGACGACTCGACGAGCCCGGTCAGTGAAACGTTCGAACATGGAGCGCCCTTTCCACGAAGTGGGATTCCGTGCGGCAACCCTACCGGCGCCTGTCCAGTACCACGGGCCGGTCCCGCGTGACAAAAAGATCAAGATCTCCGGGAATACGCGAGGTGACACCGGTGCCAGGCACCCCGTCACCGGTTGCGCAGCGGCTGTTGGGCGTCACCACGGGTCAGGGGGCGGGGCGGACGCCTTGTGCGTCGGGGAGCGACCACAGCAGCGATTCGACGAGCAACCTCTCGTTGGGGTTGCGGTCGAGCATCTCCATCGCTCGATGGATACACCGCACAGCGTCGGCGCAGGCATCGACATCGGTGGTCGCCGGGCTGATCGCGGTGTCACGGTAGGTGGCCGCCATCGCTGCGAGTCCGCTGCGCAACTCGTCGGTGCGGTAGCGACGCAATTCGCGTTTGTGGCGTTCGTCGAGTTGCTTCTTGCCGCTGCCGCGCTCGCCGTACGCCTTGATCCGTTCGTCGAGTTCGGCGACCTCGATGGCGTGACGGTTCGCGAGCGGCTCCGACGCAGCGTCGATCAGCCCGAGGAGGTGTGCAGCGGTCCGGATCGCGACTGCACCGGTGCCGTCGAGTTCGTGGGGTGCCTCGGCGAACGCCTCTCGACGCTCGGCGAGGGCCGGGTCGGTGGCGAGCACCCGTGCGCGCTCGAGGTCGCCGTGCGCCGCCCGAGCTGCCGCCATCGCGGAAGCCGGAGCGATTCCCTCGGTCACGAGCTGCGCGGCGATCACGTCGACGCCGATGCCGCGGAAGTCGATACGGGCGCAGCGTGACGAGATCGTGATCAGGTCGTGCGGTACGAAGTCGGCGAGGATCAGAAACGTCACCGAGTCGGGTGGTTCTTCGATGATCTTCAGCAGACGTCCGGCGCCCTCGGGCGCAAGCAGGTGGAACTCGTCGAGGATCATCACCTTGGAGTCACCTTCGGAGGGTGTGAGCGAGGCCTCGTGGATGATCGACTTGGCCTGTTCGGTGTCGATGCGGGCGCCGCTGCGGCGCACCTCACGCACGTCCGGATGCTCGCCGCGAAGGATGAGCACAGCATCGCGTTGGTCGGCGGCTTCCGCTCCGGTCATCAATCTCGTGGCGAAGGCACGTGCCGCTTGGAGCTTGGTCGATCCCGTTGGCCCCACGAAGAGATAGGCGTGCACCGGTCCACGGTCGGCGGCCGCGCGCAGGTGGCGGATCGCGTCGGGTTGACCGATCACGTCGTCCCAGATCGGTCCGGGGCTCGACACTGCAGTGGCGTTCACAGCGCGCCTTGTTCGGCGAGGGCCTGTCGGATGTCGGCGGCCACCCGGTCGACCGAGCCGACGGCCTGCACCGTGATCCATCGCTCTGCGTCGGCCGCGGCCATCGCCCGGAATCCGGCCAGTACGCGTGCGTGGAACTCGTCGCCGGCCGCCTCGAATCGGTCGAGGTCGCGCCGACTCATCCGCTCGGCGATCACATCGTCGGGGGTGTCGAGGAACACGACGACGCTCGGCCAGACCCCGCCGGTTCCCCACTCGTTGAGGTGGCGGATCTCACCGATGTCGAGTTCGCGTCCGTAGCCCTGGTAGGCGAGCGACGAGTAGACGGAACGGTCGCTCACCACGGGCCGGCCGGCATCGAGCGCCGGCGTCACGACCTCGGCGATGTGCTGCGCTCGATCGGCGGCGGTGATCAGTGCCTCGGCTCGTGGGTGCAGATTGTGGACGCTCGTGTCGTGGAGGAGCGCTCGCAACCGAACGCCGATGTCGGTGCCGCCGGTCTCGCGGGTCAGGACGGCATCGATCTCCGTGGCCAGCCGTGCGGCTTGCGTCGACTTTCCGCATCCCTCGGCGCCCTCGAACGCGATGTAGGGCGGGCGGTCGCTCACGATCGGCGATGGTAACGAGTCTGCCGACCGTCGAGCTCGAACACATACCCCCGAGGGGATCGGGACGAAAGGCCGTAGTGGATGGTTCGACCGGTGCGTAGCGTCGATGTCAGAAGCGGTCGCAACGGTTGCGGACTGCAGGATTGGAGCTGACGGAGATGGCGTCGGAACAGAAACGACTCGTGATTCTCGGTGCGGGAACGGGCGGCACACTCGCGGCCAACCGCCTGCGCAAGAAGTACAAGGACGACCAGTTGCGTATCGACATCGTCGATCAGGACAACCGCCACGTGTACCAGCCCGGGTTGTTGTTCGTGCCCTTCGGGCTCACCGAGCCGGACGAGATCGTGCGCAAGCGCGACCGGCAGCTCAAGAAGGGCATCAACTATCACCAGTGCCCGATCGAGTCGGTCGACATCGAGGCCGACACGGTGGCGCTCCAGAACGGCACCACGCTCGAGTACGACGTGCTCCTGATCGCCACGGGCGCCGTACTGCTGCCCGAGGAGACCGAGGGTCTGACCGGGCCCGGCTGGCGCACGACCGTGCACACGTTCTACGACATGGACGGTGCGACGGCGCTGGCCGAGGCACTCGAGGACTTCGAGTCCGGTCACCTCGTGATCAACGTGATCGACATGCCGATCAAGTGCCCGGTCGCCCCGCTCGAGTTCGCGTTCCTCGCCGACTGGTACTTCACCGACAAGGGTGTGCGTGACGACGTCCGCATCACCTACGTGACCCCGCTCGATGCGGCGTTCACGAAGCCGACGGCCTCGGCGACGCTCGGGTCGCTCCTCGACGACAAGCACGTCGAGATCGTCACCGAGTTCAACACCGGTGAAGTCGTGGGGGCAGTCGACGGCGCGCCCGGCAAGCTGATCAGCTACGACGACCGCGAGGTCGAGTTCGATCTCGCCGTCGTGATTCCGTTGCACGGTGGCGCCGCCTACGTCGAGGATTCGCCCGGGCTGGGCGACGAGTTGGGTTTCATCCCGACTGACAACGCCACCCTGCAGTCGAAGGTGAAGCCGAACATCTTCGTCGTCGGCGACGCCGCCGATCTCCCGGCATCCAAAGCCGGTTCGGTGACGCACTTCGAAGGCGAGGTGCTCGTGGAGAACATCGAGGCGTTCCTCGACGGCACGCCGATCGAACACTCCTTCGACGGCCATGCCAACTGCTTCATCGAGACCGGCTTCTCGAAGGCGTTGCTGATCGACTTCAACTACGAGAACGAACCGGTCGGCGGTCACTACCCCGGCCCGGTCGGTCTGCCCCTGCTCAAGGAGTCGCGGGCGAACCACCTCGGCAAGTTGATGTTCCAATCCTTCTATTGGCACGGCCTGCTGCCCGGGCGCGACATTCCCGGCATCGGCCCCGACATGCCCAAGTTCGGCAAGAAGCAGCCCGTCGCGGCTGACACGAAAGGATCCTGAACCATGCCAACCAAGACACTCGCCGGAACGTCCGTTGAGGTCAACGACGAGGGCTTCTTCGTCGATGCCCAGCAATGGACCAAGGAGATGGCGCCCGAGATCGCCGGCGAGGTCGGCGTGCCGACCCCGTTGACCGATCGTCACTGGACGGTCATCGACCTGATGCGCTCGGAGTACTTCGACAAGGGCACCGGTCCCACGGTGCGCAAGATCAGCAAGCTCTCCGACGTGACCACCAAGGAGCTCTTCGTGTTGTTCCCGAAGGGCCCAGCCAAGCTCGCCGCCATGGTGGCGGGCATCCCCAAGCCGAAGGGCTGTATCTGACATGACCGACACACATCCCCTGCCCGCCGCGCCGGTCGCGGCGCCGATCGAGAAGGTGTCGATCATCGTCTCGAAGGGCTCGCTGGAGGGCATCTACCCGGCGCTGATCATGGCCAATGGCGCACGCAACGAGGGCATCGAGGCCAACTTGTTCTTCACCTTCTTCGGCATGGACGCGGTCCACAAGGAGCGCCACGACCACATCAAGGTCGCCGCTGTTGGCAACCCCGGCCTCCACATGCCGACGATCGCCGGCGTCATCCCCGGTGCGTCGGCGTTGATCACGAAGTACATGGAGAAGCAGATCGAGAAGCTCGACTTCCCCGACATCACGGAGTTCATCGAGATGATCCACGACACGGGCGCCGGCCTCTACGCCTGCCTCGCCTCGGTCGACCTGTTCGGGATGGAGCGCGAGGATCTGATCGACGAACTCGACGACATCATCACCGTCGGCGAGTTCTACGACATGGCCGCCGGCGGCCAGATCATCTTCACCTGACCGACCGGTGCCGTTCTCGTGAACTCGTGCGGGACGAGTTCCCGTACGAGTTCACGACAAGCGGCATTCAGCCCTCGGCCACGTCGAAGGTGCCGATCATGCCCAGTTCGGTGTGGGGCTGGTCGGTGGCCGGGTCGACGAGGATGCACTGGTAGGTGTACACGCCCGGTGCCGTGAACGTCATCGTGGCGCCACCGGATTCGCCGGGGTTGGTCGCGGCGACTTCGCCGATCGGTTCGCCGTCGGGGTCGAGCACCTCGAATTCGTGCGCCTGCTCGCCGGTGTTGTCCATCGCGAACCGGACCGTGTCGCCGTCGGCGATTCCGGTGAGGTCGAGGTTCTCGTACTCGAAGTCGACCGACTCGAAGGCGATCTCGCGATCGGGCGCGTCCTGGGCCGTTCCGCCGTCGCCGGTGACGGTGAACGGTGATTCGAACCCGTCGCCGGTCTGGCCGGGCTTGCAGCGAACGAGGTAGTCGCCCGCGACGAGGTCGACCGTGAGCGTGCGCGAGGTGCCGGTGGTGACGTTCTCGACTTCGCCGAGCGTGTCGCCGTTCGCTTTCAGGACGTACAGCTCGTTGACCTCGTTGCTCTCGTTGACGAAATCGAATCCGACCTTGCCGGCGTCGACGACGTCCTGGGCGATGTCGCACGCGTCGTCGGTGCCGGTCACGTCGACGGTCGAGTCGGCCGATTCGGTCGAACATGCGGCCAGCGCCAGCAGCGCTGCCACGGGAACGGCGAGCACGGCTCGGTGTCGGGACATGGTGGAACTCCTCGGGGGCATGGTGGATCGGGACGGGAATGAGCGGGCTTCAGCGTGCGGGCTCGCCGACGGCTTCGACGGGCGTTGCGGGCCGATCAGCAGGCGACGCGGGAGCGGGCCGCGGCGAGAGCAGGAACAGCACCATCGTCGGGATGAGGTACCCGAGGTAGACAGCGATTTCGAGCACGGTCATTTGTGGGCCGAGGTTGAAGATGCCCTTGAGCAGGGCGCCGTACCAGCTGGTGATCTCCCAGCCGTCGATGTTCCAGGCGAGGTTGTCGATGCCCGGCAGGATGCCCGCTTCCTGCAGGTCGTGGACGCCGTAGGCGAGCACGCCGGCAGCGATCACGATGAGCGCCGCGCCGGTGACCTTGAAGAAGGAGGCCAGGTTCATCGACACGACGCCGCGATACAGCAGCACGCCGATCACCACGGCGGTGAGGATGCCGAGCAGCGCGCCGAGGGCCGGCCCGGCGCCGGCGCCCTGGGCCTGGAACGTCGGATACAGGAAGAGCGCCGTCTCGAGGCCCTCACGTCCGACGGCGAGCAGCGCGGCGGTGAACACCCCGATCGTCCCGATCTCGACAGCAGCGGTCATCTTGTCCTGGAGTTCGCCCTTGAGTGTGCGCGATGCCCGCTTCATCCAGAACACCATCCACGTGACGAAGACGACGGCGACGATCGAGAGGATGCCACCAAAGGCCTCCTGGGCCTCGAAGCTCATCGACGCCGAGGTGTAGTGCAGCAGGGCCCCGAACCCGAACGACAACACGACAGCGACGGCGACTCCGGCCCACAGCGCGGGGAGGCGATCGCGATGGCCGCTGCGCACCATGAACGACATCAGGATGCTGACGACGAGCGCCGCCTCGAGCCCCTCGCGGAGTCCGGTGAGGAATGTCTGCAGCACGTTGATCTCCGCGTGTTCTGGGTGCGGGCGGGATCGCCTGCCGTCCGGCGGCGCCGGAGTTAGGTCAGCCTAACAACCGTCTTTCCGGCGACGCAACACCCGGTCGGTGGTACCCGCGAACTCAGCCGTTGAGGTCGGTGATCACGGGTGCAGCGGGCTTCGCCGCGACTTTCGTCGCTGTGGCCTTCTTCGCGGTGGCCTTCTTCGCGGTGGCCTTCTTCTTGGCCGCCGTCTTCTTCGCTGGCGCCTTCTTCTTGGTTGCCTTCTTCTTGGCTGCCCGCTTCTTGGTGGGTCCGCCCTTGGCGATGATCGCTTCGCGGCGGATGGCCAGGAGTTCGTAGGCCCGCTCGGGCGCCATGGCCTCGAGCCGGTCGCCCTTGCCGAGCGACGCGTTGGTTTCGCCGTCGGTGACGTACACGCCGAACTTGCCGTCCTTCGCGACCACGGCGCGTTCGCTCACCGGGTCGGTGCCGAACTCTCGCAGTGGACCCTTGGCGGCCATGTTGGTGCCACCGCGCTTGTAGACCTTTGGCTGGCTGTAGATCGCCAACGCCTCGGCGAGCGTGATCTGCAGGAGTTGATCTTCTGAATCGATGTTGCGGTAGTCCTTCTCCTTCTGCACGTACGGGCCGTAGCGGCCGTTGTTCGCATAGATCGGGACGCCGTCGGAGGGATCGTCGCCGAGGTGACGCGGCAGCTGCAGCAGCGCTTCGGCTTCGTCCATCGTGATCCGTTCGAGGATCATCGTCTTGAACAGGCTCGACATCTTCGGCTTCTCGAAGCCCGGCGGGGGATCGTCGTGATCGCCCCACTGCACGTACGGGCCGTAGCGACCGTTCTTCGCGTACACCGGGTAGCCATCGAGTTCACCGATCGGCTCGTCGGACTTGGGGGCGGCGAGCAACTCGATCGCCTTGGCAACCGTCAACTCGTCGGGGGTCAGGTCGTCGGGCACGCTGGCGGTGTCGTCGCCACGCTTGACGTAGGGGCCGTACTTTCCCGGCTTGACGACGATGAGGTTGCCGTCGGCGTCAGGGCCGAGCGGGAACGTATTGATCTCGGCCGCATCGATCTCGTCGAGGTTCTCCTCGACGAGGCGCTTGAGGCCGAGCAGTGCGTCCTCGCCGACGCCGGCCTCGGCCGAGATCGGTTCGGTGTCACCGTCGCCGGTGTCGCCGAAGTAGAAGCGCTTCAGCCACTTCTCCTTGGCGCGGCGACCGTTGGCGATCTCGTCGAGGTCGGCGTCGATCGACGCGGTGAAGTCGTAGTCGACGAGCGCGTCGAAGTGCTCCTCGAGCAGCCGAATGACGGCGAACGCGGTCCAGGTCGGGACCAGTGCCTGACCCTTCTTCCACACGTAGCCGCGGTCCTGGATGGTCTGGATGATCGACGCCCATGTCGACGGGCGACCGATGCCGAGTTCCTCGAGCCGCTTGACGAGCGACGCCTCGGTGTATCGGGCGGGGGGTGACGTGCTGTGGCCGTTCGGCTCGATCGACGCGATCGGCACCGTGTCGCCCTGCGTCAGTGGTGGCAGCAGCGCCTCGTTGTCGGCGTCGTCGTCGCCGGTCTCCTCCTTCGACGCCACGTAGACGGCGCGGTAGCCCGGGAACGTGATCGTGGTGCCGGACGCTGCGAACTCGCAGTCGGTGAGCTCGCCGGTGGCGCGGTCGGCGGCATTCGCAGCGAGGCGCACGCTGACGGTGACGCCGGACGCGTCGGCCATCTGCGACGCGAGCGTGCGCTGCCAGATCAGGCGGTACAGCGCGACTTCCTGGCTGTTGAGTTCGGACCCGAGGCTCTGCGGCGAGCGGTACGGCGTGGTCGGGCGGATCGCCTCGTGGGCTTCCTGGGCGTTCTTGATCTTCGACGAGAACTGCTTCGGGGCCGCATTGAGGTAGTTGGCGCCGTACTCGCTCGTGACGGCGGCGCGGGTGGCCTGCATCGCCTCGTCGGACAGCACCACGTTGTCGGTACGCATGTAGGTGATGTAGCCACGCTCGTACAGGCCCTGCGCGACGCGCATCACCTGCGACGACGACAGACGCAGCTTGCGACCACCCTCCTGCTGGAGCGTCGACGTCATGAACGGCGCCTTCGGCGACGAGCGATACGGCTTCTCCTCGACCGATCGCACGGTGAACGTCGCGCCGTCGAGGCCCTCGGCGATCGTGCGTGCCCGTGCTTCGTCGAGCGCCACGGTCTTGGCCGAGACCTGGCCCCTCGCGTCGAAGTCCTTGCCGGTGGCGACACGGTCTCCGTCGACCGCGACCAGCTTGGCTCCGAACGCCGGCTGAGTTGCGGTGCCGAGTTCGATGTCCCAGTAGTCGGCGGTGATGTAGGCGATGCGTTCACGCTCGCGCTCGACGATCAGGCGCACCGACGGGCTCTGGACCCGCCCAGCCGACAGGCCGCGGTTGACGCGCCGCCACAACACCGGCGACACCTCGTAGCCGTAGAGGCGGTCGAGGATGCGCCGCGTTTCGGCGGCGTCGACGAGGCCGTAGTCGAGGTCACGCGGGTTGTTGACAGCGTGGTCGATCGCGGCCTTGGTGATCTCGTGGAACACCATCCGCTTGACCGGCACCTTCGGCTTGAGGTACTCGATCAGGTGCCACGAGATGGCCTCACCCTCGCGGTCTTCATCGGTTGCGAGATAGAGCTCCGAGGCGTCCTTCAATGCGGCCTTGAGATCCTTGACCACGGTCTTGCCGCGCTCGGTCAGCTCGTAGGTGGGCTTGAAGCCGTTGTCGACGTCGATGTTCAGCCCCTTGCTCGGCAGGTCGGACACGTGGCCGACCGAGGCGCGCACGTCGTAGTCGTCGCCGAGGAACTTCGACAGCGTCTTGGCCTTGGCAGGCGACTCGACGACGACGAGGGGTTTGGACATCAATGCCTTTCGCGGGTCTACGGTGGGTACTGCTTCAGTGTGATCGCTACGCGATCGATCGCCGCGTTGTCAAGCCAGCGTCAGTGCTTCGCATCACGTGAGTGTGCCAAGGGAACCCGCGAATCCCCATCGCGGGTACGGTTCGTCCACGATGTCGAGCGCACTCCACGAGCCGGACCCGGCACTCGGATGGGCCCTCGACTTCGACCGGGCGTGGACCGAATTGGGACGAGTGGGCGCGCCTGGGCGTGTGTCGCGGCTCGATCGCGGATGGAGCACGGTCGTGCGCTCGATCGACGAGGCGCGGGGTGTGGCCGACCCGTTGCGGGTGCGCAACATCGGCGCCGACGTCGCGGTCGGCGACTGGGTGATCGCATCGGACGACGGCGAACGAGTCGAGCACGTGTTGGAGCGCCGCTCGGCGTTCACCCGGCGCGCATCGTTCGACGGGATGCGGGCGGTGTCGCACACGTTGGCGGCGAACATCGACGTCGTGTTCCTGGTGCACGCGCTCGGATCGCCGCCGAGCCCCCGACGTTTGGAGCGCGAGCTCGTCCTGGCATTCGATTCCGGCGCCGAGCCGGTGGTCGTGCTGACCAAGACGGACCTGGTCGGCGATCCGGAACCCGGGCGGGTCGCGCTTCAGGACGTGGCACTCGGGGTTCCGGTTCTGCTCGCGAGCGGG
This sequence comes from Ilumatobacteraceae bacterium, assembly GCA_035527095.1. GTDB lineage: Bacteria > Actinomycetota > Acidimicrobiia > Acidimicrobiales > Ilumatobacteraceae > Sva-07. The sequence continues at coordinate 30,202 of DATLBC010000069.1, forward strand.
ATCAGCGGTGAGGGCATCGCTGCGATCAGCGAGTACGCGGTCGGCAATCGGACGCTGACGTTCCTCGGCGCGAGTGGCGTCGGGAAGTCGACGCTCGTCAATGCGCTCGTCGGGGCCGAGCGCCAGGCGACGTCGGCGGTCCGCGAGGGCGATCAGCGCGGACGGCACACCACGGTCGCGGCCGAACTCGTGCCGCTGCCCGGCGAGGGGTGGCTCATCGACACGCCGGGTGTACGCGCTCTGAGTCTCTGGTTGTCCGGCAACGGGATCGAGCGTGCATTCGCCGACGTGTTCGACCTGATGGATCACTGCCGTTTCCGTGACTGCAAGCACGACCAGGAGCCGGGCTGCGCTGTCCAGTCGGCGATCGCAGCAGGGACGCTCGACGCGGTGCGCCTCGCAAGCCTCGACCGGCTGATCGAGGAGGAAGCGGCGCTGGAAGAGGAACAGCGTGCGCACGACAAGGCCGCCGACAAGCGGGCCGGTGGCCGTACCCGACCCCCCGAGGAATCAGAGTTCGACGATCTGTGAGCACGACTCGACGTACACGATGTGCCAGGCACATCGTGTACGTCGTGGAAATCGCAGCGAACGGCAAGGCCATCGAGTCGGTGTGGGACTACCCGCGTCCGCCTCGTGTCGAGCGGGTCGACTGGCGTGTCCGTGTGATCCATGCCGGCGCGACGGTCGTCGATGCGCCGCATGCGGTTCGGGTGCTCGAGACGAGCCAGCCGCCGGCGTACTACGTGCCGGTCGAGTTCGTCGACCTCGATCTGATGGCACCGTCGCAGCGCCGGACGTACTGCGAGTGGAAGGGCGTGGCCGAATACGCCGACATCGTGGTGGGCGACGAGCGAGTCGCCGATGCGGCCTGGACCTATCCGTCGCCGACGGAAGGGTCAGCAGCGGTGCGAGGCCACTGGGCGTTCTACGCCCAGAAGGCCGACGAGTGCTGGATCGACGACGAGCAAGTCGGTAGCAACGAAGGAAGCTTCTACGGCGGCTGGGTCACCGCCAACGTCACCGGCCCGTTCAAGGGCGCTGCCGGCACGATGCACTGGTGAGACGTGCACCATGTGCTTGGCACATCGTGCACGTCGGGCGGTCAGAGCAACTCGGAGGACCAGTCGATGTCGGGACCACGGGTCCACGTCGTTGCGAGATTGACTGCCGCGACCGGGAGTGGGCCGTAGATGTGTGGAAACAGCACGTCGAGGCCGGGCGCCGGAGGCTCGTACACGATCGCTGACGGCACGAGTCGCGGATCGATGGTGAGCACGACGATCTGTTCGAGGTCGGCGTAGAAGCGATTGGCGGTGTCCTGCAGTTGCTCGCGGGTCGAGCAATGGATGAACCCCTCCTGGTCGAGTGTGACACCGCGGGTGGACATCCGGTACTCGCCGGTCGCGAACGCGGTCGCCCAGTCGTCGGGGAGTGCCATGTGGAAGATCGGCTCGTCGTGGGGCGTCTCGTCGCTCATCGTCACAGGGTGCCGTCGTCGAGTCGTTGTCGCACCTCGACGGCGCGCTCACGAACCGCTGGGAGGTCCGACAGTTGTTCCGACGCCCGCACCTGGCGAGCGATGCGCGGGTTCTTCACCAGCAGATCGTGGTGGCGGGCGAGGAAGTCCCAGTAGAGGGTCGTGAACGGACAGGCGTCGTCGCCGACGCGCTGCTTGCGGTCGTATCGGCACGAACGGCAGTAGTCGCTCATCGTGTCGATGTAGTTGCCACCCGCGGCGTACGGCTTGGTGGCCATCATGCCGCCGTCGGCCCACTGGCTCATCCCGATCACGTTCGGCAGCATCACCCATTCGGCGCCATCGATGAAGCTCGACCACATCCACTCGGTCATGTCCCACGGATCGACGCCGTGCAGCATCGCCAGGTTGCCGAGCACCATCAGGCGCTGGATGTGATGGTTGTAGGCGCGGTCGTGCAGCGTCGAGATGCAGTTGCGCACGCAGTTCATGTCGGTGCTTGCCTCGCCGAGGAACACCGGAGGCACCGGCCGATCTGCGCCGAGCACATTCCGCTCGCGATAGCCCGGCATCCACAGCCAGTAGACGCCCCACACGTACTCGCGCCAGCCGATCACCTGGCGGATGAACCCTTCGGCCGAGGCGATCGGCACCCGGCCCGCGTCGAAGGCGTCTTGGACCGCGTCGCACACCTCGCCTGGCAGGAGCAGCCCGACGTTCAGATACGGCGACAGCACCGAGTGGGCGAGGTGCCACGACCGCTCGATCATCGCGTCCTCGTGCGGACCGAACATCGGCAGGACGTCGTCGACGAAGTGTCTCAGCCGTGCGAGCGCATCGGGTCGTGACGTCGCCCACGTGCCGTCGGGATCGGTGCCCCAGCAGTCGTCGGGAAGTTCGGCGAGCACCGCTCGGTCGATGTCGTCGAGTGGGGACTGTGGCGGTTCGGGCCACGGCGAGCCGGCCTTCGGTGGCCGTTGACGGTTCTCGTCGTCGTAGTTCCAGCGGCCGGTGACCGGCTCGTCGTCGTCCATCAGATAGCCGAGCCGATGGCGCTGCCAACGGTAGAAGTCCTCCATCTTCAGTTGCCTGCGTCCGCTCGCCCAGTCGGCGAACTCGTCGTAGTGGCAGAGGAACTGGTTGGATCTCACAGTCGTCACGCCGAGCTCGCGGAGCAGCTCGAGTCCGTTCCAGCTCGCCGGTTCCGTCGCGAGCACCTCGGTGGGGCCGAACGCCGCCACGTGCTCGTCGTGTCCGCTGCGTAGCGAATCGGCGATGCGGTAGTCGACATCGAAACCCGCCGCGCGTAGCTCGTCGGCGAAGCGTCGCATCGAGGCGAGGACGAAGTGGGCACGCTGTCGATGCCATCGCTTCCCGGCGACTTTGGCGCGGCTCTCGACCATCAGGACGCGGTGCGAATCAGGTGCGGCGCCGCGCAGTGCCCCGATGCTGCGATTCAGCTGATCGCCGAGCACCCAGACCGTTGACCGGCGTGGTGAGGTCACGCGATCGAGTCGCGCACGGTGACCGCCCGGTCGAAGCGGGTCAGTGCCAACCGCTCGCGCAGCGCCGGTCGCGTGCAGACCACCTCCAGGTCGCCGTCGGAGTCGCGTGCCGCAGCAGCGGCGCCGAGCAGGACCCCGAGGCCGGTGTCGTCGAGCACACCGACCGCGTCGAGGTCGACCACGAGCGTGACGCCCGGGTGTCGGCGTACGGCACGGGCGAGGTCGTCGTGGAGGCCGCCGACTGCGGCCAGATCGACCACGCCATCGACGGTCACGACGATGGCGCCACCGACGTGGTCGAGCGTCGTATGGACCTGCATGGTCGTGCAGGCTATGGCGGCGGGGACGCAGGTGGCACCCCGTTCGCCCTCACGGCGGCTCGAGCGCCATTGTCACGGTCGCAGTGTGGCTGACGGGTCCGATCATCGATCCGAGGAACGCGACGTCGATCGGATCGACGTACGTCACGGTGACGGTGACGGTCGATGTGTCGCGTGCCGTGACCACCTCGATCGGCAGGTCGATCGCTCGCTTTGCCGCATTCCGAGCGGCGCTGGCGGGCGTCGCCGACACCGCGGCGGCGCGTGCGCCCTCCCGCGCGGCGAGCTCGACGGCGAGCTCGTTGCGAACGGCCGTGCCGACGACGACGAGTCCGAGCGCCATCACGACCACGATCGGGAGGGTCAACGCGAACTCGACCGATGCTTGACCGGCCGGATCTCGCAGGCGACGTCGACCGTGGCGATCAGACCCTGTCGATGACGGCATCGATCACGCTGTTGAACAGCCGGCTGATGCGCGCAGCACCGCCACCGGCGGTCGCCCATGCGACCACCATCAGTCCGACCAGCGCGGCCGCAAGGAGAACGAGTGCGTACTCGGTCGTCGCTTGTCCACGGTCGTCGGCGCGGGTGAGACGTGTGCGTTCGGCGCCGAGCGCAGTGTGCAGGTGGACGTACAGCAGCAAGGTGAGACGGTTGGGCATGGTGCCCCCTTCGTGGATCGTGGATCGTGTGGCCAGAGGTCACCAAGCGGTTCCGCCAAGTGACGACAGTGCGGCGATCACGGCGGGCGCGATTGCGAGGAGGACGAACGACGGCAGCGTGCACGCCACGAGTGGGAACGACAGGCGGATGGGGAGCTTGCGGGCATCGGCGTGGTCCTGCCGTTGGCGAGCAGCGCGTGCTTCGTTGGTGAGCAGATCGAGCGCCGGGCCGAGGGCGAGGCCGTAGCGGTCACATGACGAGATCACGTCGGCCAACGCCCCCGCGGACGCGCCCAGCCGCTCCGGCAGAGCGTCGAGGGCGTCGGCGAACGGCTGGCCACGTTCGGTGCGACGGACCACCTCGCCGAACGCCGCACCGATCACCGACTCGCGGGACCTCGCGAGATCGCACACCGCTTGAAACGGTGTGAGGCCTGCTCGAACGCTCAACACCAGGAGGTCAGTCGAGTCGGGAAGCTCGCGCTCGATGGCGGTGCGTCGTCGCCGGGCAGCGTGCATCGCACCGACTCGGGTCGCGAGCAGTGCTCCCGCGGTTGCGGCGCCGATCGCGATGGGACCGACGACGAGCACTCCGAGCCCTGCGCCCACGATGGCGGCGCCGCTCGAGATGCGGCGTCGGCGGTTCGGTGGACGCTTGGTCGGGGCCGACGGGCGCGATGTGATCTCGCGCCGACCGCCCGTGACGGCGGCTCGTGTGATCGCGCCGAGTGCGACCGTGGCGAGCACCGCGGCCAGCGGTCCGATCACTGTGGAGGTCGAGATGGAGGCGATCACGACGGGATCCCGACGATGCGACGCATCCACCACCAGCCACTCGCATTCAACGCCAGACCCGCACCGATGCACACCACGCCGATGGGCGAGGTCGCCACGGATCGGACAGCCTCGTCGGTGGTGACGAGCAGTGCCAGCATCAACAGCGGCACGGCAGTCATCACGTGCGACGAAAGGCGAGCTTGGGCGGCCTGCGTGGCTCGATCGTCGAGTTCGGCGGCTCGCTGTCGCAGCAGCATCGCCGTCCTGTCGATCGAGGCGGCGCAGGGTCCGCCAATCCGACTCGCGGTGGCGATCACGGCAAGTGCGAGTCGGAGATGTGGGCCGACGCCGTCAGTTCGATCGACGGCATCATCGAGCGGCAGGCCGCGCTCGATCGCCAGCCGAAGCGTCGCCGTCGCCCGCGCGGTGACCGAATCGGACGGAAGGACCGTGACGGCGTCGCGCAGCGTCGACCCCGATCGGATGCGACGGGCGATGTCGTCGCACCAGGCGGCAACCGCACGCGCGGCGGGCAGGCGACGTCGTGAGCGTTGCTGCACCCATGACCGGACGAGACCGTCGAGACGCCAGGGTGCATGATCGACGGCGGCTGCCGCCCGCCGTGGCGTCGGTCGCAGCGGCACTGCGGCGACGAGTGCTGCGAGCGCGACCAACGCGACGGCGGTCACGATTCGACCCCTTCGACCCCGTCGACCACTTCGACCACTTCGACCGGTTCGACCGGTTCGACCGGTTCGACCACGGGATTTCGCCGCCGTCGCTGGAGCGGTGCGATGACGGTCAGCTCACTGCGCTCGTCGAGAACGGCCAATGGTCGAGTCGTCGACGGGCTCGCGTTGTCGGTCGTCGTTGGCGTCGGACGGACCTCCGCGATTTCGGTGATCCGGCGCACGCCGTGGCCGCACCGTTCGACGTGGATCACGACGTCGATCGATCGAGCGAGTTGGTGGCGGATCGCAGCCAGCGGCCATGTCGGTGCCGCCTGCAGTATCAGCGACTCGAGTCGAAGCAGCGTGTCGACGGGGCTGTTCGCATGGCAGGTGGAGATCGAACCGTCGTGACCGGTGTTCATGGCCTGGACCAGTGCGAGCACCTCGTCGCCGCGGACTTCACCAACCACGATGCGATCCGGCCGCAGCCGCAATGCGGTGCGCACGAGTTGGGCGAGGTCGACGGCGCCGGGTCCGTCGATCGTCGGCGGACGAGCTTCGAGTCGAACCGCGTGGGGGTGTCGCAGCGGGAGCTCGGCGGTGTCCTCGACGACCACGAGACGCTGTGACGGCTCGATCTCGGACACGAGTGTGGCCACGAGTGACGTCTTGCCCGACGACGTTGCGCCCGTGACGACCAGGTTGCATCGAGCCCGCAGTAGGTCGTGCAGCAGGGCGACTCCAACGTCGTCGGTGAACGAACCGAGCGGGAAGATCCGGCGACGGAACCGTCGGATCGACAGCATGGGCCCGTCGACAGCGACCGGTGGCAGCACTGCGCAGACCCGTGAGCCGTCGGCGAGGCGAGCGTCGACGATCGGCGAGGTGCGGTCGACCCGACGGCCGAGTGGTGCGAGCACCCGCTCGATCAGGAGGTTGACGCCCTCGGCGCCGAGCGAGCCGACGAAGTGCAAGGCGCCGTTGCGCTCGATCCAGATCTCGCGTCCGGCGTTGACCAGGACTTCGTCGATCGTCTCGTCGCGCACGTATGCATCGAGTTCGCCGAGCCCACTCAGGTGGGCGATGACGCGGTGGGCAAGCATCGCTCGGTGCTCGGGTGAGCACAGAGGTGCGAGGCGCCGGACCTCCGCCTCGACCAGCGCCGTCGGATCACCCGGCCGGTCGGCGACGAGGTTGCAGACGGCACGTACGACGTCGTGATCGCTCACGCCGCGACCGCACGCAACGCGCGTGTCATCACCCGTGGGAGCCGGGTCGCGAGCAGGCCGGCATCGACGGCGCGTGCCACGCTCGGGTCGACACTCACGACAGCGTCGACGGGAGCACCGATCGCGTGCTCGACGTCGCGCGGACTGAGGCCGCGGCCGGGCTCATCGACCAGGATCACGCCCGTGGGTCGCACGGCGCTGCGTACGGATCGTCGCAGCGAGAGATAGCACGGCCGTGTCACGAGCAGCGATCGATCGGCGCGCACCGCGAGCGCTTCATGGGGGACTCGGGTGCCCACGTCGATCGTGACGTCGCAGCCCCACTGGTTCGACCAGTCGTGCAGCCAGTCGCCGAGCGTCGCCCAACGAGCATCGCTTCCGGCGGCGACGTGTCGTGATCTGTCCGCAGCGGTGGACTGCCACGGCAGCAGCGAGACCCGAGGTCCGATGTCGATGAGCAGTTCCGCGAGGTGGTCGGCTGACGCGTCGCTGTTGAGCCAGTCGGCAACGCCGGGCCGGTCGGGTTCGGGCAGGCCGAGAACGGCAGGGATCTCACCGTCGAGATCGACGAGTAGTGACGGACGTTGCGAATTCAGCGCGAGCGCAGTTGCGACGACGGTGGTTCCACTTCCGCCCTTGGCGGCCCAGCAGAGTGTGACCATGACGTTCCCCCGATCAGCGGGTGGATGCATGGGGAGAGCCGGTCAGGCGAGAGTACCGACGAGCGTTCCCGCCCACAACCCCGCCCATCCCACCTGCCCGTCCGGACCCGACCCCGTCGCGCCCAGGTGCAGGAACGCGAAGGGTCAGCTCAGCGGTGCTGCGTCGCTCGGCGCTGGGTAGGGTCTCGAGCGGAGGTGTCCGAGTACCTGGTGGGCTCCGCCGCCTTCAAAGCGGTTGGGATGGGCGATCCCCATCCGGCGGGTTCGATTCCCGTCCACCTCCGCCAACACTCGTTCCGCCATTTCTCGGCTGGGCCGGTTGCGCCGAACAGAACCGGGGTGCACTCGGCATCGAGGTGTTGTCGGTGCGGGCACCGGCAACTCGAGCCGCCGTCGCTCAGGGTCGGAACATCCACGCGAAGCGCGAACACGTCGCCGTCGTATCAGCGAGTTCCGTACTCGATGTCGGTGAATGGCCAGTCGGTCTCGAGCCACGCTGAGATGGCTTGCCACGTGACGACGTCCATTTCGGCACGGCTCGCTCGTACCCACGAACTCACCGAAGCATCCGCAGTCTGCGATGGATAGATGTAGACACACCCGATCACGTCGTCGCCATCGAGTATCGAGTACGTGAATCCGGACCGAGCCTCGAAGTCCGTTGCATGTCGCACCAGATCGGCCAGGTTGGCTTCGAGAGTCATCGGAGTGGGCCACGTGCCGTCGGGGAAGTCGGGAGTCGCACGTATGTGGTCCAGACTCGACATCCAGGCTTCGTGATCTCGTTCGTTGTGGTGCGGCCCCAGGGGATCCAGACGAAACCCGGGACCATCGAAGCCGAGGGGTACGACGAAGTCGGCTGCCACGAAGCTCATGACCTGATGGTAGGTGCGGGGCGGTTCGAGGCGCGGTGGGGTCGGTACGGCCGGTCGCCTGCTCGCACGACTACTGGGCGTCGCGCTACGCGACGCCCAGTCGTTCAGCCGCGCGACTCGCCGCGGCGGGCCCGGCGAGGAGACGAAGCAGGATCAGGCCGTCGATGATGGCGATGGCTGCTTCGGCCTCCGCTCGGCGTTCGTGCTCGCTTCCGGCGAGGAACAGCATCACCCATGCGATCCATGCTTCGACGAGCTGCGGTACCAGTGTGGCGAACGGGGCTCGTCCGGTCGCGGCGAGACCGTTGGCCTCGAAGAACAGAGCGAAGATCCGATCGGTCTCGTCACGTGCGAGTGCGGGCCAGGCGGCTCGGGCGAGTTCGACATGGTCGGCCGCAGGCGTCGAGAATGCTTCACCGAGGGTCTGCTGTAGCTCGAGCCCCATCGACATCACCACCTCGGCGATCAGGTCCTCCTTGGTGGGGAAGTAGTACACGACGGTGCGGTCGTTGATCCCGAGGCGTTTGGCCACGCGTCCGAACGTCAGTTGGCTGAGCCCGTCGTCCATCGCCGCGGCAAGGGCCCCGCCGAGAATTTCCTGTTTGGTGTGTCGGTAGCCCATCTCGGCCTTGACTGTAGTGATCACTACGAATATGGTCTGAAGTTATCGCTACAGATCATGCCAAACCGCAGCGTTCCCGCAGCGCCCAGGACCCGATAGTTCGAGATGACCGACACCGCACTCAGCCCCACCGAGACCGTCGAGGCGTTCCTCGAGGCGTTCGTCGCAATGGACTTCGACACGGCGTTGACGTTCCTCGCCGACGACTGCGAGTACACGAACATCCCGATGGGAACCGTGCGCGGGCACGCCGGGGTCCGCGAGGTGCTCGGCCCGTTCTTCGCGCCGATCCACGAGAACGAGTTCCTGATCCTGCGCAAGGCTGCTGACGGCCCGGCCGTATTCATGGAGCGCCTCGATCGTCACCGCCTCGACCTCGCGACCGCCGCGAACATTCACGACCCGTCCGCGGTCTGATCGCCCCCCGAACCCACTGGAGAACCTCGATGTCAACGATGACCGAAACCGAAGCGTCCGACCTGTTCCGTCGCGAGCCCGATCGATTCCTCGACGTCGGCGCGGGCGAGGCCGCGTACCGCGTCGTCGGCGCGGGACCCGACGTTCTGTTCGTCCACGGCTGGCCCGTCAGCTCGGCGACCTTTCGCAACCTCCTTCCCCATCTCGTCGACCACGTGACCTGCCACCTCGTCGATCTCCCCTCGGCGGGTTCGAGCCGATTCGATGCTGACACCCCGATGTCGATCGCACAGCACATCGAAACCGTCCGCCGCGTGGTCGAACTCCTCGAACTCGACGAGGTTGCGGTGGTCGGCCACGACAGCGGCGGCATGATCGCCCGTCACGCCATGGTCGGCGACCCGCGCCTGCGTGCGATGGGACTGATCAACACCGAACCACCGGACTCGAGCTGGCGGTTCAAGTCCTTCATCGCAGCTCGGCACCTCCCCGGTCTGAGTGCCGGTCTCGGGTGGGTGGCCGGCACGCCGCGCCTCGTGCGCTCAAAGGCGGTGTTCGGCGACGCATTCGCCGATCGTTCGCTGCTCGGCGGCGAGTTCGCCGAGTTCTTCCTCGCACCGCTGCACGAGATCCCCGCCCGGCGAGACGCCGCCGTGAAGCTGCTGCGCTCCTTCGACATGCAACACGTCACCGACCTCGCCGACGTCCACCGCCGGATCGACGTTCCGGTGCAGCTCGTGTGGGGTGACATGGACCCGTTCTTCCCCGTCGATCGGGCCAAGGCGATGGTCGGCAGCTTCCCCGATGCGCAGCTCGAGGTGATCGAAGGCGCTGGGCTGTTCTCGCACGAGGAACGCCCCGCCGACGTGGCGCGGGCGCTGCTGCCGACGCTCACCGGCACCCGGTGAGGAGCTCGCCGCAACTCCTGCGAGTCTGGCTCCGCTGGGTCCACTCGTACTCGGCAAGGATGTACCGATGGATCCTGGGCGCATCGCGCAGGTCGCCGAGCCCGGTGGGCTGACGCTCGATCGCGAGGTCGAGATCACCGGATCCGAGCCTGCGCGCACCGACCACCTCGGCCCGTGCGCCGAGGTCGACGGCCTCAGCGTCGGCTGGACGCGGCCGACCTCGCCGCTCGGCGCGGGACGACTGTCGTGGTGACCACCTTCGAGTTCACCGCCGACCTGTGGAGGTACAGCGGGAAGGCCGCGTGGTACTTCGTGACACTTCCGCACGACGTCGCCGACGACATCGACGAGATCACCGGCGATGAACGGCGAGGGTTCGGGTCGGTGCGCGTCGAGGTGACCGTCGGCGCCACGACATGGAACACCTCGGTCTTCCCCGACACGAAGTCCGAGTCCTTCGTCCTCCCGGTGAAGAAGGCGGTCCGCACCGCCGAGGACCTCGATGACGGCTCGCCCGTCGCCGTGGTCCTCGCCCTCATCGACCTCTGACCCGTCAGAGCGTGACCTTTGCCCCTGGGGGTATCTCTGGTGCTGGCCGACAATGGGTGGAGGCCGTGTCGGCCGAGGACGGGAGTGTCATGCAGCCACGAAGTCGCAACATGCCGATCATCGGCGCGCTGATCGTCGGGATCGGGATGATCGTCGCTCCCTTCGTGTTCCAGATGTTCGGGCGGGCGCCGCTCGGTGGCGACATGATCGATGACTTCGAGCCGTACATGACGGTCGAACAGGTCGAGCGATTCCGCGGGTACCTCGAGGAGATCGACGCCGCCAACACCGAGTCGATCGACTCGCTCCGTGACGCGCTCGTCGACTCGGGCGCCGTCGAGGCGTCGCAGTACGACGTCGTCCTCGCGTCGGTCGTCAACCTGAACGAGCAGTGGCCGACCGTCGATGCCGACATGACCGATCTGATCGATCGGATGGAGGCCAATCTCGACAACTACGCCGCGGTCGCGGCCCTGCCTCCGTTCCCGATGTTCCCATGGTTCTTCGTGGTGCCCGGCGTGCTCATCGTCGCGGCTGCGGGCATCGCTCTGTACCGGCGTCGGACGCCCAGCGAGCGGGCACGTCCCGCACTGTGGGTCCTCTTCGGTCTCGGCATCGGCGTTGCCGTGGCGCCCGTCGCATTCCAGATGTTCGACCGCGCGCCACAGGGCGCCGACATGATCGAGGACTTCCGACCGATGATGACCCGTGAGCGGGTCCAGTCGGTGCAGGGCTACTTCGTCACGTTGGGTGCCGCCGAGGGCCAGCTGCGGGTCAACGCCCTGCCGCTGCTCGTCGAAGCCGGCGGTGACGCGGCCGACTATCCGGCGATCACCCAGTGGTCGGCCGACTGGCTGACGATCCTCACCGACTTCAACCCGATGGTCGCGACGATGAGCGACAACGTCGACAACTACGAAGCTGTCGATGCCCTGCCGTCGTTCGACCTGTTCCCGTGGTTCTTCGTCATCCCCGGCGTACTGGTCGCATCTTTCGCGATCGTCGCGCTTCGATCCAAGCCCTCCCACCTCGACGACGAACCGGCTGCCCACGACGTGTCAGCCATCGCCGAGGTTCCTTCATCCCCCAACCAGCCGGCACTGTCCGGCAAGGAGTCACCATGATCAGACACCTCACCAATCGGCGACTGCTCGTTTCGCTCGCGGCCGCCACACTCGTGTTCGCTGCATGTGGCAGCGACGACGATTCCAGCAGCGATACAACCGCGCCCACCGAGGACGCCACCGACGAGACGACCGTCACGGAAGCGGCGGAGACCACCGACGACATGACCGAGGAGACAGCGCCTCCGGAGACCGAGGCGCCCGCAGCGATGTTCGAGGGCGACCTCGTGGGCATGTTCTCGATCGATGACGCTGTGTGTGACGCGGCTGATGTCACCGGCTCGTACTTCCGCATGCTGCAGCCCGATGGCAAATACATCCTGAACGCCGACTCGGCGTGCGTCGACGTCACGTACTCCGGGATGACCGCCGGGACCGACGGCGGGCTGCTGACAGGCGGATACCAGGAATCGCCAGATCCCGCGTTCGACGAAGCCGGCAACGCAACGGCCGGAGCGATCTTCGCTCCGGTGCCCTTCTTCGGAGCGGCCTTCGCCGGTGCAACCGACTCGGCCGAGGCGATGCCGATGCTGACCGCCACCGATGGGGTTCTCACCGGTGACCTGTCGGCGTTCACCGCCTACTTCGGCGGTGGAAGCTTCAATCAGGGAGCGCCGAAGCCGGACGGCACCGGTGACGCCCCGATCGGGACCATCGACCCGGAGACCGGCGCCTACGTGATCGACTGGACGAGCCTGATCTCCGGCGGGTCGTTCGACGGCTTCACCGGCGTGTGGCACCTCGAGGGCACGTTCACTACGAACTCCTGAACGGAGTCGGTTCGACGCGAGACGCAGGGACACCCCCTGCGTCTCGTCGCGTCGTCGATACGTCACCGATCCGCCGCCATCACTAGGTTTGGACCGTCCGCCGAACCTGGGAGAAGCAAATGGCCGGTCTCGAATCCACCCCCGACATGTACGACCTCCGGATGTCCGAGGGCGTCCGTCCGCTCTACGACGCGGTGAAGAAGTTCATCTACACCGAAGTCGAGCCGATCACGGCGGAGTTCTTCCGCTTGGGTCAGGGTCGCGCCGACCACTGGGGCTACGGCGACGGTCAGCTGGAGCTGCTCGAGTCGGTCAAGGACAAGGCCAAGGAACAGGGCCTCTGGAACTTCTTCCTGCCCGACGCCGAGACCGGCGAAGGCCTCTCCAACCTCGACTACGCATACATCGCGATGGAGCTCGGGAAGAACCCGCTGGCCTCGGAGTCGATGAACTGCGCGGCTCCCGACACCGGCAACATGGAAGTGCTGGAACGCGTCGGCACTGCCGAACAGAAGGCGCAGTGGCTCGAGCCGCTCCTCCGGGGCGAGATCCGCTCGGCCTACGCGATGACCGAGCCCGATGTGGCGTCGTCCGACGCCAAGAATGTTGCGTGCAAGGCCGTACGTGACGGTGACGAATGGTTGATCACCGGCGAGAAGTACTACATCTCCGGTGCCGGCGACCCGCGCTGCAAGATCATGATCACGATGGTGCAGACCAGCCCCGACGGCCCGCCGCACCAACGTCAGTCGCAGATCCTGATTCCGATGGACACGCCCGGCGTCGAGATCCTCGGCCCGATGCACGTGTTCGGCAAGGACGATGCCCCGCACGGTCACATGCACCTGCGCTTCAACGACGTGCGCGTGCCGTACGAGAACGTGCTGCTCGGCGAGGGCCGGGGCTTCGAGATCTCCCAGGTGCGTCTCGGCCCGGGCCGCATCCACCACTGCATGCGCTCGATCGGCGCGGCAGAGCGGGCGCTCGAGCTGATGGTCAAGCGTGGCCTCACTCGTGAAGCGTTCGGCAAGCGCGTCAGCAATCTCGGCAAGAACGTCGAGATGATCGCCAAGTCGCGCATCGAGATCGAATCGATGCGTCGCATGGTGCTCACTGCGGCGAAGGCCATGGACGAGCTCGGCAATGCCGAGGCCCGCGTCTGGGTCAGCGCGATCAAGGCAATGGTGCCGATCCGGGTCTGCGAGATCATCGACAACGCGATCCAGATCCATGGCGCCACCGGCGTCTCGCAGTGGACGCCGCTCGCCGACATGTACACCTCGCAGCGCACGCTCCGTCTCGCCGACGGCCCCGACGAGGTCCACTGGTTCGTCGTCGGTCGCTCCGAGATCGCCCGCTGGGAAGAAGAGGGTGGCAACACCTACGACCCGAAGGCCGAGTACATGTCGCGGAACAACGATGTCAAGGACGGCATCTTCTCCGGTCCCTGATCGCTGTCGCTCTCACCCGCGCTCATCGCGGCGATGAGCGAAACCGCCGTATCCGGTTGGTTCGCTCATCGCAGTGAGGTGTGGGTCAGTAGCCGGTGCCGCAGAACGGGGTCGGACGCACGGCGAACAGCGCGTCGAGGTGTCGCACGACGTCATCGCCGGCATCGACGGCGCCGCACGAGGCGAGGTCGTTCCACGAGACGGCACCGAGGTAGGCGGCCGACAACGTAGCGATGTCAACCGTGACGTCGGCCGAGCCATCGGTTCGCTCCGAGCCGGCGCTCGACACCGCCCAGGTCGCACAGTTGGCGGCGAACAGGGGGTCGTGCACGTCGATGACGACCGTCGAGTCCACCGGACCGTACGTCCGCTCGCGCAGTGCGGTGTCGACGTCGAGAATGCGGACCCACTGATCGTCGATCCGTTGCCGGGTCTCGTAGGCGCGGGAGTCGTGCATCGCTCGCCGAACAGGTTCGTCGACGGGCCGAACCGCCGCCTCCCAGCTCACGACCAGATCGATGTCGAGCAAGAATCGCCAGAGTTCGATCTCGACACTCGCTGAGACGCCCCACAGTTCGCGTACCTTGCCGGTGCCGACGGGGTTCGTGGCGAACGACTCGTCCCAGCCGACGTCGTAGTACACGAAGCCGTCGTCGACGCCGCCGGCGTCGGAGTGGACCGCGACGAACGACCCCTTGCCGTACAGCGTCTCCGTTGGTCGGCTGGCGTCGTGGAGTGTGTGAATCCACCACCAGCCCGGTCGGCTGATCGATCCGACACGCCACCGTGCAGTGCGTTCGTACAGTTCGGGGACCTTCGCGAGCACCTCACCGTAGGTCAACAGCCGTATCGACCCCCGTGCTGCTCCCAGGCGCCAGGGCTTGCCGGCGCGAGTGGTGACCATCGCAGCGACGGCATCCGTTGCCAGGCCGAATCCGTAGCGCCGATAGATCGATGTCTCGCTCGCATGCAGCGTCGCCAGCACGTTGCCGCGCTCGCGTGACTCGACCAGTAGGCGGTGCATCATCTGCGTGAGCAACCCCCGCCGAGTGTGCGTCGGCAGCACGCCCACCCGGGTGACGCCTGCCGTCTGCACACGGGCACCGCCCGGCACCGTCGAGTCGAACCGGAATGCGCTGACGCTGCCGACGCAGCTGTCACCGTCCCACGCCGCCAAAGCATCGCTCTCGTCCCACGACGCAGTTCCGGCGTTGAAGGTCTCGTCGCTGACCGGTCCGCTCAGCAGCGCCGTCCGGAAGCTGTCGACCACCGCACGCCGCTCGTCGATGGCTACCGGCCGGATGTCGTGGTCACTCATTCCCGCACGTTGCCACACGCGTCAGGTCTCGCCTGCTCCGGTTTCCCGCGGCGATGAGCGAGGCGACCGCATACGGCGGTTTCACTCATCGCACGCCGGTGGCGGCGCGAACCGCCTCAGACGGCGAGGAGGTCGCGGGCGCCGGTGTCGCTCGACGGGTGGCGCAGCTTGCTCATCGCACGCGCCTCGATCTGACGAATGCGCTCACGGGTGAGGTTGAAGTGCTCGCCCACCTCTTCGAGGGTCCGCGGCTCGCCACGGTCGAGGCCGAAGCGAAGCTTGAGGATCTCGCGCTCGCGCTCGTCGAGCGGGGCGAGCAGCCGCGAGATCTCGTCGGGCAACAGTGCGGTGGCGGCGACCTCGAACGGCGACTCGGCCGAACGATCCTCGACCACGTCGCCCAGCTCGGCGTCGCCGTCCTCGCGCAGTGGCTCTGACAGCGACAGGGGCTCGGCGGCGAAGCGCAGCGCCTCGGTCACCTTGTCCTCGGGCATCTCGACTTCCTTGGCCAGCTCGGAGAGCGTGGCGGGACGGCCGTACTTCAGCTCGAGGCGCGAGCGCGCCTTCTGCAGCCGGGCGAGCGTGTCGCCGGCGTGGACCGGGAGGCGAATCGTGCGACCCGTGTTGGCGATACCGCGGGTGATCGCCTGACGGATCCACCACGTGGCGTACGTGGAGAACTTGAAGCCCTTGCGCCAGTCGAACTTCTCGACGGCGTGCATGAGTCCGAGGTTGCCCTCCTGGATCAGGTCGAGCAGCGGGAGACCCGAGGCCTGGTACTTCTTGGCGATCGAGACGACGAGTCGCAGGTTCGACTGGACGAACTGACGCTCGGCCTCTTCGCCCTGGCGTGCGGTGCGGCGCAGCTCACGCTTCTTCGCCGCGGTGAGTTCGCCGCCGGCGTCGAGCTGCTCGATGGCCTCGTTGCCTGCCTCGATGGCCTTCGCGAGTCGTACCTCGTCGTCTTTCGTGAGCAGCGTGTACTGCCCGATATCGGTGAGGTAGAGACGGACGAGGTCTTCGTCGTCTCGGTCGACGCGGTCTTTGGCCACCTGGTGCTCCTACTGTGTTGATTCAACGGAAGCTCCGACCGTGGTCGGTGCTTCCGTGGAGGATTCGGCGTGCGAGTGTGTCCACTGACGGTGTGCGCAGATGAGGTGCACCACAGCCGACATGAGACAGCGGTCACGATACCGACGTCGTCGGATCCGCCAACCACATGACGCCAACCGACATGAGATATCGCAGCCGGAGATGAAGGAGAGGATTGGATCGCCATGGGTGATGCAGCGCATTCGGAGGGTCCCGACACACGAGGCGATGGCGAGCGCGACGAAGTCGACCTGACGATCGTGACCCTGCGGTTCGACGCCTCCGACGACGCCGCGTTGCTCGCCGTGCTGTCGAAGTACATCGTGCTCGCCAGGATGCACGACGGCTGTCGCAACATCGACCTCTGCTCCAGCGTGACCGAACCCGGTCGTCACCTGTTGATTCAGAAGTGGGCGTCGCCCGAACACCAGCGTCAACACTTCGACTCCGACGTGATGGTCGACATGGCGCGGTCGTGTGTCGGGCTCCTCGCGGCGCCCCCGGAAATCGACCTGTGGGAGGCGACGAGCGCCCACGACCTTCGGTGAGAACTTCGTGACGTCGGTGGGCGATAGCGGGCACCTGCGCATGGTGCGCCGGTAGAATCTCTCCACCATGTCAAATCCAGTGTTCAAAGAAGAAGCCTTCAACAAGGCCTCGCAGGACTTCCGGGCGACTCAGCCCGGGTGGGGTGCGCCAGAGGCGGGCTCGCACGTCCAGACCCAGCCGCTCACCGACGGTCCGGTGTCGTCGTGGCAGAAGGCCATGACGCTCAACGGCGTGATCAGCGCGTCAGCGGTGTTGCTCATCCTCCTGCTCGTCGCCGGAGCGTTCGGGTGGAACGCCGCGAGCGGCCCGACGCTCGAGAACGGCGTCGAGACCTACTCGTTCCCACCGATGGCCTTCCTCGGCATCGTCCTCGGCTTCGTCGCGGTCATCGTCGCCAACATGAAGCCGAACCTCGCCAAGATTCTCGGCCCGGTCTATGCGCTTGCCTACGGTTTCGCCGTCGGTGCGATCTCGAAGGGCTATGAGACGTTCTACGACGGCATCGTCGTGCAGGCCGTGCTCGCGACGGCGTCGGTGTTCATGGTGATGCTCGTGCTCTATCGGACCCGCATCATCAAGGTCACCGAGAAGTTCCGTCGCACGGTGATCATTGCGACGCTCGGCGTCATGGTGCTGTACCTGTTCTCGTTCGTCATCAGCCTGTTCGGCACCACGCTGCCGTTCCTGAACGGTGACAACATGGCGCTCAGCATCGGGTTCTCGGTGCTCGTGTGCGGCCTCGCCGCGGCGAACCTGGCGCTCGACTTCGACTTCATCGAGCGTGGCGTCGCGACGGGCCTCCCAAAGACCTACGAGTGGGTCGCAGCTCTTGGCCTCGTGGTCACACTCGTGTGGCTGTACCTCGAGATCCTTCGTCTGCTGTCGTACCTGCGCAACTGACCAAGTTGCCCCGACCGAACGGTCGGGGCACTGACATGACTCGAACGCAACCATCCGACAGCGGCAGCCTCATCGAGGCGGCCGCTGTCGGTGTGTTCGGAGCGGCGCTCGGCGCTGCGGTCGGTGCCCCACTCGGGATCGGTCTGCCCCTCGGCGCCGTCGGTGCCGCAAACGGAACGATCACCGGTTGGCGCCAGGTCTACGACTGGGGATGCTCGACGGGCCCGGTCGGTTTCGTCCTCGACTCCACCTGGGCGCTGCCGATGACGGCGGCGGCCCTGGCCTCGCAGGCCCTCGGTGTGCTGCGTGGCGCTCCGGGCTACGACGAAACGCTCAGTCGGCGATCGAATCGCATGGTCTTCCAGCGTGGGTTCGTGCCCCGGCGGGGGTTCGTCATCACCGTCGGCAATGTCGTCAGTGGCGCCGGCGACACGTCGTTGCCTCGTCGTCGCAAACTCGTCACCGACCACGAAGACGTGCACGTGTGGCAGGCCCGCTGGTTCGGCCCGTTCTATCCGTTGCTCTACGGCGGATGGATGGCCGCCGGTGGGGCAGCAGGGGCGGTGCTGTGGGCCGTCGCGCGTCGATCCGACCCGTTCGTCAAGGTGGTGGAATCGTGCGCGTACTACCTCAATCCGTTCGAGTGGTGGGCCTACAGCCGCGACAACCATTGGCCGCCATCGGGCAAGGTCCGGGGCCTCGGTTGGCGGAACCCGATCGTGCGTCCCCTGCGCCGCCGCCCGGCCTGACTGCCTGCACCCTCGTTTGCGTCGGGTTTCCGGTGGGACGGCCCACCCGAACCCCGACGCAAACGTGAGAGTTCGTGGTGTCAACGCACCTGTGCGAGGAGTTCGAGGAGGGACGCGTTGAATTCGGCGGGCCGTTCCTGCTGGGTCCAGTGGCCGGCGCCGTCGATGAGGATCGACCCGCGGTACTCCGGCAGCCCGGCGTGGATCTCGTCGATCGTGTCGAGCCGTCCAGCGATCACACCGTCGCGGGTGCCGCCGATGAACGCGCACGGCACCGAGGGAGGCGGGAGTTGCCTGGTGAGGTCGTAGTCGGCGTCGAGATTCCGGTACCAGCTCAGCGGACCGAAGAACCCGCTCGTGCTGAACT
This sequence comes from Ilumatobacteraceae bacterium, assembly GCA_035527095.1. Taxonomy (GTDB): domain Bacteria; phylum Actinomycetota; class Acidimicrobiia; order Acidimicrobiales; family Ilumatobacteraceae; genus Sva-07. Next base: position 49,202 of record DATLBC010000069.1, read on the forward strand.
GATCGGTGTAGATGTCGAGATCGTCGGCGTCGAGCCATGCGGGTACTCCCTCCGGGACCGTCTCGCCGCGGGTGATCGACTCGAGGAAGCCGGTGCCCTCCCTCGGTGGAAGTGGATCCGGCGGCGGGCCGAACATCTCACCGGAACCTCCCCACAAGGTGAGTCGCATCGTCTCGGCCACGTCGGCCTCCAACTCGGCTTCCGCGGGGCCGACCTCCTGGAAGTAGAGGATGTAGAAGAACCGGTCGCCCGACAGCGCCTGGAACAGGTCGGTCGGTCGCGCCGGCCAGTCCGTGTAGGGCACACTCACGTTGACGAGTCCGCGGACGCGTTCGGGATGCAGCCTCGACAGATCCCATACCACCATCGAACCCCAGTCGTGGCCGACGAACAGCGCGTCGTCGGCGTCGACATCGTCGAGCAGTCCTACGAGATCGGCGGCCAGGTGATCGGAGCGGTACGCGTCGACATCGGTCGGGGCGCTCGACATGGCGTAGCCGCGCTGGTCGGGCACCAGCACTCGGTAGCCGGCGGCGACGAGTGGCTCGACCTGGTGGCGCCATGAGTGCGAGCTCTCGGGGAAGCCGTGCACGAGAACGACGACCGGATCGCCGGGTGTGCCCGCGTCGATCACGTCGAGTTCGATTCCATTGGTGGCGATGCGTCGGCGCGTCGAGGGCATGGTCCGACTGTACGGAACCGGGACCACCTGCTCGGGAGCCGGAGGGCGTCGCGACGCAGTCAGCCGCCTGCGGTGGTGACGATGTCGGACCAGGCGAGGTCGTCGGCGTTCCACAACGCATCGAATGCGACGTCGATGCCGTCGTCGAACCCGAACCGGTTTCGGTGGTTGTACCGCCACCGTTGCTGGTTGGTCTCGACGCCCATCCGAGCAAGTCGCCCGGAGCAGTACGTGTCCCACGCTGCGTTCTCGGCCAAGGTCAGGTCGAGGTCGCCCGGTGCGTCCGCGAAGTCGGAGCGCATGCGGTCGTGAGCGCGAAGCAAGACCCGTCCCAGCGACTCCCGGGCGCCCGTGGCACTGAACGACATCGGATGCTTGCGATCCTCGAGCGCGCCGCTCTCGGCGTGCAGCGTGATCGTCGCATCGGACGATGCCGCGTCGATCTCCTCGTAGACCTTGGCGAGCGGCGTGGTCTCGTCGACGACGACCCGAATCGGGTTCGCGATCTCGAGTTGCTCCGCGAGCTCGGCGACGATCGATGCGATCTCGGCGGCGTCGTACCTGACGAACGTGAACTCCTCGGGGATCACGGTCACCTTCGCCGTCGAGGTCGGCGACGCCGCACGGGTCGTCAGGTCGGACATCGCTTGCGGCCCGTCAGACGTCGGCGCCGACGCGCTCGCGGTACTTGCGCACAGCTTCTTTGCGCTCCTCGAGGGCCTCGGCGTCCATCTGCGAGATGGTCTGCACTTCGTCGTCGGTGAATCCGGCGAGCTCGCGGAAACGCTTCGCCAGGCTGAACGAACTCTCGGCGCTCTCGCCGCGGGCGCCGCCGAAGCTGAACAGCTTGTCGACGACCTGCTGGAATTCGAGCGCCTTCGTGCGACGTTCCGGATCGTTGGCGGTGACCTTGCGAAGCCAGTCGGAGCCCATCTTCACGTGGGTGACTTCGTCGGCGAGCATCCAGTCTTCGCAGAACTCGAGATAGGGATCGCCGGCAACATCGCCGAACTCCTTCATCTGGGTGAACACGTCGATCGCCAGGCCTTCGAGCGCACGGTTGACGCCGGCCAGCCGGAGGATCGGGTCGTTCGAGCATGCTGCCTCGAACAGCACGGTGTTCTCGGCGAACTCGCCCAGTTCGGTGCCCATCCAGTCGGACAGCTTGGCGCTGATCTCGACGTGGCGGGCCTCGTCCCATGCCTGGCGGGCCATGTCGAGCTTCAACTCGAACGGGACCGTGTCGTTGGTGCCGTCGCCGGCGGCGAAGTCGTGGGCGGTGCGACCGGCACCCTCGAGGGCTTGGATCTCGCCGACCATGATCCCGTGCATCAGGCCACGCGCTGCGTCGGATGCGTCGTGGCGTTCCGGCGTGAGACGCTTGGAGGCGCCACGGCTCTTCGCCGAGGACTCCTTGACGTCGATGGCGGTACGGCCGTCCTTCATCCGTTCGGCCATGTTCGTCTGCACGAACCGCTCGTCGCGTGCAAGGTCTTCTACCGGAAAGAATTGACGCATCAGGCGCCCCCTTCAGTCGTGGCTGGCTGTGTCCCCGTGCCGATGCTATCGAACCCGGTGATCCCACCGGCCTCGACCATGATCGCTTCGAGCGTCGCCTGGTGTTCGGCGGCGCGGCGGACATGGTCTGGCGTGGTGATCAACGACTGCAACAGCATCTCGCCGTCGCGCCAGTCGTCGAACTCGTCTTGCAGGATGAAGTTGATCGAACGGATCGTTGGTGCATCGGTGATCTCGCTCGTGTTGTTGCGGTGGTAGGTGTACGCAGCGATGAATCGGGGGATGAGCACGCGATAGACGCCGACGAGTTTCTCGATCGTGAGCTCTGGTGCCTCGGGTTCGGTCATCGCCTCGATGAAGCGCTCCATGGCGGCGTTGGCGGGAACGGTGAGTCGTTCGGGCTTCATCTCGCGTAGTTCCGGGAGACGCTTGTGCCAGAGGTCGGCGTGCCAGGCGTGGTGGTAACAATGCGTGCCGAGGCGCATCTTCACGTCGAGTTCGGGCACGGTGGCGACCCAGCCACCGAGCGCCTCGAACAGCTTCATCTCGGTCCACTTGTAGTGGCCGACTCGGCGTGCGGTGTCGTCGACGCTGAACGAGCCGGGGATGTCTCGGCGGTCCCACGGAGCGAATGGTGGTCGTGCTGTCGACTCGATCTGGCTCGTGTCCGTCATCGCGCCGACGCTACCGAACTCGTCCGAACCCCCTCCGACCGGAGCTGCGATGAGCGAAGCGACCGCAGACGGCGGGTTGGTTCGTCGTTGGGGTGTGAACCGCGTCGGAGCTCCCGGTCAGTGGATCGGGCGGCCGGACGCCCAGGCGGCCTCTGCGGCGCCCAGGTCGGTGGCGGGTTCTCCGTCGGCGATGTACTCGAGCAGCATGCCGCGCCACGGCCCGGTGGCTTCGAGCTTGCCGAGGATCGCGCTGACGCCCCAGACGACCCGGTCGAGGATGACGAAGCTCGGGGGCATGTTGAGCTGTTCGATCACCGGGCCGTGCGGGCCCTGCACGTCGAAGATCTTGGCGATCGTCTCGCGCATCCAGTCACGGGTGAACGTGAACTCGTCCGTGAGGTACGGGATGTAGGGACTCGAGACGTAGTCGTACACCAGCGCCGGATCGAGGCCGTGGCCCTCGGGGAGGAAGTTCGAATGCACCATCTCGCGCACGAGCAACTCGGGGTCGCGGTCGATGATGATCGCATCGACCGTCGGACGCAGCGTCTCCCATTCGCCAGGCGACCATCGCTTGACCAGCCCGTAGTCGAGAAACGAGACGCTGCCGTCGTGGTGGAACTTGTAGTTGCCGGGATGCGGGTCACCATTGAAGATCCCGTGGCGCATGATCGCGCCCTGCGCGAATCGCCAGATGACCTCGCCGGCGCGTTGCTTGGTCTCGTACGACTCGGTGGTGCGGAACTGGTCGAACGTCATGCCGTCGATCCACTCGGTGGTCAGCACCCGTGCACTGCTCAACTCGGGCACCAGTTTCGGGATCCGCACCCACGGGTGACCCTGGAACCGCGACTCGAACTCGGCGAGGTTGCCCGCCTCGATCGAGTAGTCGAGTTCCTCTCGCATCCGGTCGCGCAACTCGTCGACGAGTCCCTTGGCGTCGAGGCCCTTGAGCATCATCGAAGAGAACATCGCATACATCACCTCGGCTGCGTCGAGGTCGCTCTCGATTGCCTCGTGGACGCCGGGATACTGCACCTTGACGGCTACGTCGCGTCCGTCGTGGGTGATCGCGCGATGGACCTGGCCGATCGAGGCAGCAGCCACGGGCATGTCGGACCAGTCGAGGAACAGTCTCTCCGGCGGCTTGCCGAAGTCGCCCTTCACTACGTTGGCGGCCAGCGTCGGTGCCATCGGGGCTGCGTCGGCTTGCAGCGTCGCGAGTGCCTCTTGAGCCTCGTCGGGGAGCGCTTCGAAGATGAAGGAGATCAGCTGCCCCGCCTTCATCAGCACACCCTTCATCTCACCGAGCTCCTTGGCGACGTCCTCGGCAGTGCGGATCGCGAACTGCTCGTCGAGCTGCGCCCGCCGTTCCTCGGCCGAACCGATGCCGCGCACGCGTGAGACGGCGAAGCGGGCGGAGTTCCGCGCCGAGAGTTTCCACACTCGGGCCGATCGGTTGAACCGGCTGGTGAGGGGCGACTCCTTCGCCTTCTGTGCTGCCGCGGCGAGCCCGGCGGCGAGCGCCACGACCGATGCGAGTCCGGCGACTGCTTTGCGTTGCATCACGCCCGCCGAGCGGTCGGGTCGTCGGCGAGAACGTGCTCGGGGATCGGCTCGCCGGTCACCTCGTCGGTCCAGTATGTGCCATCCGACAGACGCTCGAGCGCACGCTCGACCCCGGCGAGGTCGCGCTCGATCGTATCCAGATCGATCTGGGCATCTGGGGTACGAGGAGTGTCTGGCACGTCGCGTACCTCGAGGTTCGGCTCGGCGGGGGAGTCGGTCACGGAGCGAGAGGCTAGTCGCTCGTCGGTGACGGATCCCCCGGGGACAGGCGTGCTGCAATAAGGTCGCGGCGTGGCCGCAGACCGCCGTCGTCGATCTCGGTTGGGCGACCTTCCGCTCGCCGTCGCAATGCTGTTGCCGTCGGCGGTCATCCTCGGCGTGTTCGTGCTGTATCCACTCGGGCGGGCCGTGTGGCTCGGCCAGCAGCGGTGCGACAATTTCGGCAACAACTGCGTGTCACAGGGCTTCGGTCAGTACCTCGACCTGTTCCGCAGCACCGAGTTCCAGAACGCGCTCGGCGTCACGATCCGCTTCGCACTGATCACGGTGCCTGCCGGCGTGATCCTCGGCGTCGGACTTGCCGTGTTGGCCGACAAGTACCTGCGCGGAATCGGGGTCTTCCGAGGCATCTTCTCCTCGACGGTCGCCACGTCGGTCGCCGTCGCAAGCCTGATGTGGTTGTTCTTGCTGCAACCGTCAGTCGGGGCGCTCGCCAACATCGGATGGTTCAACTCGTTGTTCCCTTCGGTCAAGAGCCCGGGCTGGCTCCAGGATCCCGACACGGCGCTCTGGGCGGTCAGCGCGTCGAGCGTGTGGGCCAACCTCGGCTTCACGTTCATTCTCGTGACCGCCGGGCTGCAATCGATCCCGCGCGACCTCCACGAAGCGGCGGCCGTCGACGGTGCCGGAGGGGTCCGCCGGTTCTGGTCGATCACCGTGCCGATGCTGGGGCCCACGTTGTTGTTCGTCGTGATCGTGTCGTCGACACGCGCGTTCCAGGCATATGGCGAGATCGACCTGCTCACGGGTGGCGGCCCGCAGCCGACCAATCCCACGACCACCATCCCGTACTTCATCTACGGACAGAACTCACCGATCCGCAACGACACGGGGCTGCAGGCGGGTGCCGCGGTCCTGCTGTTCCTTCTGCTGCTCGTGCTGTCCGGGCTGCAGCTCGCGGGCGTCGGGCGACGGGTGCACTATGGCGACTGAACTCACCGACGACCTGACGATGCCCGTGCCGGGGGAGTTGGCCAAAGCAGCGCGACGGCGGCGCCCGATGCAGTCATTCGACGAACCCACCGGGGCCGGTCGACTCGGTCGGTATGCACTGCTGTGCGTCGTGACGTTCCTGGTGGTGTTCCCGATCTACACCACGGTGGTCGCAGCGCTGAAGCCGGGCAGCGAGGTGTTGAAGAACCCATTGGTGCCCACGACCGTGACCTTCGACGTACTGATCGAGGCCTGGAACGAGGGACGCCTCGGGCGGTACCTGTTCAACTCGTTCGTCGTTGCGTTCATCGTGACGGTGTTCCAAGTGGTCACCTCGGTGCTCGCTGCCTACGCCTTTGCGATCCTCGAATTCCCCGGCAAGCGGATCGCGTTCCTGCTCTTCGTTGCCACACTGCTGGTCCCGGCCGAAGCCACGCTCGTCGTCAACCTCGACACGATCGACGGACTCGGCTGGCTCAACACGTACCAGGGACTGGCCGTGCCGTTCCTGGCCACTGCCTTCGGCATCTTCCTGTTGCGCCAGGTGTTCCTCACGCTGCCGCGCGACCTGCGCGACGCTGCCGCGATCGATGGAGTCGGCCACCTCGGATTTCTCCGTCACGTCGCCGTTCCCCTCGTGCGGCCGACGATCGGTGCGCTCGCACTCTTCAGCTTCCTCGGCACGTGGAACCAATACCTGTGGCCGAACCTCGTGATCAACGAAGCCGACATGAACACGGTGCAGAGCGGCCTGCGGTTGCTCAGTCGTTCGAGCCTGTCCCAACCCAACCTGGTGATGGCCGGCACGGTGATCGCCGCGGTGCCGATCTTCGTCGCACTCTTCGTGTTCCAACGTCAACTCGTCCGCGGCCTCACCGCGGGCGCCGTGAAAGGATGACCTGATGTGGCCTTCATCTCGCGTTCGCGCTCGCTCGGTCCGACGCTCGACGCCTCATCGCACGGGGCTTCGTCTCGCTGCCTTTGCCGTCGTCGGCGCCTCTGTCGCTGCGGCGTGCTCGTCGGGTGAGTCCGCGCTCGAGATCGACAGCGGCGGCGACGCGACCACGACCGTCGCCCCCGACGGGACCACGGACATCACGACCGATGCGAGCACACCCGACGAGACGGCCCTCGCCTCCACGACCACTGTCGCGCCCTTGGCGCAGTTCCCCGAGTGCCCCACAGGTGCGCTCGACAGTGCGGCCGGCCCGGTCGAGATCACGTTCTGGCATGGCATGAACGATGTGCTCGAAGACTCGTTGATCGAGCTGACCGACACCTACAACGCCAGCCAGGACCGGGTGAACGTCACCCTTCAGAACCAGACGAGCTACGACGCGGCGATCGACAAGTACATCCAGTCGAGCCCGGACAGCCGGCCCGACATGATCCAGGTTCCGGAGTACGCGCTGCAAGCGTTCGCCCAGTCCGACACGCTCATCCCGGTCGGGGCGTGCGTCGAGGACAGCGGATTCGACACGTCGCCGTTCCTCGACCGCGCGATCGACGCCTACACCTGGCAGGGAGTTCAGTGGGCGATGCCGTTCAACGTGAGCAACCCCGTCCTCTACTACCTGCGTCCGAAGTTCGAGGCGGCCGGACTCGACCCGGATGTTTCGCCGATCACGCTCGAAGATCTCCGCTCGGCATCGCAGCAGATCGTCGATTCGGACGCTGCCACCTACGGCTGGGTGCTCGACTCGGGCACCAACTCGGGCGGCGGCTGGTTTCTCGAGCAGTGGTTCGCGCGGGCCGACGAGCCCTACGCCGACAACGACAACGGTCGCAGCGCGCCCGCCACCGAGGTGCTCTTCGACAGCCCAACGGGTACCGAGTTGATGACGTACCTCCAGGACATGATCAACGATGGCTTGGCGGTGTCGGTCGGCGACAACACCGGCGGGCAGGACACCTTCTTGAAGCTGATCGACCCGGCGGCCGACGGAGCGATGACCATCGGTTCGAGCGCGTCGCTCGCCGGCGTGCTCGGAGCGATCGGCGGTGGACTCGCACCCGGATTGACCGCTGCGGATGTCGGGATCGGTCCGATGCCGGGCCCGAGTCCCGAACCGGGCGTCAACCTCGGAGGCGCCTCGCTGTGGATCGTCGACGGCAAGGGCGACGAGCGGGCGGCCGCAACGTGGGACTACATCACCTATCTGATCGATGCCGAGGTGCAGTCGCAGTGGGCGTCGCAGACCGGCTACGTGCCGGTACGCAGCGATGCGCTCGACCTCGAACCACTGTTGACGACCTATGCCGAGGATCCCCGGTTCCGCGTGGCCTATGACCAGATGGTCGGTGATGTCGAGAGCGACACGTCGCTCGCCCCGGTTGTGGGACCGCAGCGCGAGGTCCGAGTCGCCACGGCGAACGCCACTGCAGCGATTCTCAACGGCGCCGACGTCGCCGCGGCGCTCGCCGACGCTGCTGCTCAGGCCAACACCTTGATCACGAGCTACAACCAACGCAACTGAGCCCGGGGCCGCCGGGTCCTGCAAGCCGGGGCCCGACTCCGAGGGGCACCAGGCTTCGGTCGGGGATGCGCGTGGATGGCCTCGACTGTTGCGTTCGAGAACTCGCGGCCGTCGGATCGTCGAGTCGGCGCCGTGGTCGACGTCGAGCTACCGAAGCGCATGACCGCCACGACGATGACCGCGGGTATCGCGGCCATCAGGGTGATGAGCAGCTCGGCCCCCGGAGGTTCGCCGCAACATGGCCTGGTCGACTCAGGGGGTCGGCCGGACGGCCGGTAGGGTCGGCTCCATGGCTACAGCGTTCCCCCCGTTCGATGGTTCGGCTCCCAAGCAGCAGGACTTCAAGGAAGCTCCCGAGATGGGCATCGACCCTTCGAAGCGGTACACGGCGAAGCTCGACACGAGCCTCGGTGAGATCGTGATCGCCCTCGACGCCGTGAAGGCACCGAAGACGGTCAACAACTTCGTGTTCCTCGCGCTCAACCACTACTACGACGGTGTGATCTTCCACCGGATCATCAGCGGCTTCATGTGCCAGGGCGGCGACCCGACCGGCACCGGCCGCGGCGGCCCTGGCTACCGCTTCGAGGACGAACTGCCCAAGCCGCGTGAATATCAGATCGGCTCGGTCGCCATGGCGAACGCCGGACCCAACACCAACGGCAGCCAGTTCTTCATCGTGTCGGGCCCGTCCGGCGTCGGGCTGCCGCCGGCCTACAGCCTGTTCGGTCAGGTCGTGAAGGGCCTCGACATCGTCGATCAGATGCAGTCGGTGCCCACCGGTGGCGGCGACAAGCCGAAGACCGACGTCGTGATCAACGCCGTCGAGATCACCGTCGCCGACGACTGATCCGCCACGGCCGGTGCCAGGCATCGGAATGACCGGTTACGGTCCGGGCGGTGGCGACGCCGGTGCAGCTCTCGATCGCGCAGGCGCGCCGGATCGCGCTCGGTGCCCAGGGATTCAACGAGCCCCGACCGAGTGGGCGGGTCGATCGTCGCCACCTTCGACGCATTCTCGATCGGATGGGTCTCATCCAGATCGACTCGGTCAACGTGCTCGTGCGCAGCCAGGAGCTGCCACTGTTCGCCCGGCTTGGCCCCCATCCGCGGACGCTGATCGACGACGCAACGCGCCACGGCGATCTCTTCGAGTTCTGGGTGCACGAGGCGTGTCATGTCCCGATCGAGCTCTATCCCCTGCAGCGGTGGGCCATGGACGGACACCCCCGGTGGAAGCGGCTTCGGAGCTGGGCGGCGGCCAACCGTCCACTGGTGGACGACGTCTTGGATCGTGTGCGCGTCGACGGTCCGATCGTGGCGAGCGATCTCGAGATGCGCGTCCGGCCCAAGGGCACCTGGTGGGACTGGGACGACGGCAAGCTTGCACTCGAGTATCTGTTCCGCACCGGGGACGTGGTTGCGAGTCGGCGGCCGAACGACTTTGCCCGGTTGTACGACCTTGCGGAGCGAAGCATCCCCGCCGAGGTGCGGGCACAGCCGGGTTCGCCGGAACATGAAGCCAAGAAGGAGTTGCTCGTGCGGGCGGCGAAGCATCATGGCGTCGGTACGGCATCCGATCTCACCGACTATCACCGGCTCTCGCACACCCGAATTCTGTTGGCAGAACTGGTCGACGAGGGTCGTCTGCAGCCGGCGTCGGTGGAGGGGTGGGCGAAGCCGGCCTTCCTGCATCCCGAGGCCGTGTTGCCACGCCGGGTCAACACTCGTGCGCTGCTGAGTCCGTTCGACCCGGTGGTGTGGAACCGTGACCGCATCGAGCGGCTGTTCGGATTCCGCTACCGGATCGAGATCTACGTCCCCGAACCGAAACGGCAGTATGGCTACTACGTATTGCCCTTCCTGCTCGGCGACGAACTCGTCGCCAGGGTCGACCTGAAGGCCGATCGCAAGGCGGGTCGGCTGCTCGTCCAGAGCGCGTTCGGCGAGCCCGGCATCGACGCGCGCTACGTCGCCGACGAGTTGGCGGCGGAACTCACGTCCATGGCGTCGTGGCTCGGACTCGTCGACGGGATCGTGGTTGCGTCGCGCGGCGACCTCGCGCCGGCGCTGCGCCAGGCCGTCGATGCTGTCAGTTGGAACAACCCCTCACGTTGAAGACGGCATCGGCGATGTCCGGGAACGTGACGGTGTACTCCTCGGCATCGAGGGTCATCTCCACCTGGCTGACGGACTGGCCACCGCTCGTGGCGTCGAGGCTCAGATCGACTCCGGTGGTCGGTGCGAACTCGCCGAGGTACACCGCAGGAGTGAGCCCCTCCGCGACGACGGTGACCAGGTTGCCGCCTGTCGGTGGATCACAGTCGACCGCGACGAGCATCTCGCTCTGGCCCCCGTCGAGGAGCACTTCATCGTGGGATTCGGACGTGATGATCGCGTCATTGAAGGCGCTACCGGTGCCCCCCTCGGGCACTTCGGGCGCCGGGTCATCGCTGCCGCAGGCGGCTCCGACCGCAGCAAGGGCGATGACGGCGCCGATCGTGACGAGGCGACGACGAGCAGGCGTGGTGGGTGTACCCATGCCCCGGACGGTACCGCTGCGGTGGTCACCTCATTAGGGCCCATGGTCACGACCCCACCAGGTTCACACCATGACCCCACCAGGTTCACACCACGTTTGCGTCGAGATTTCGGTGGCCCGTCCCACCGAGATCTCGACGCAAACATGGTTCTGGTTCTGGTTCTGGTTCTGGTTCTGGTTCTGGTGCTGGTGCTGGTGCTGGTGCTGGTGCGCAGTTGTCAGGTTGTCAGGTCGGCGGGACGGTGGCCCAGCGCAGGGTGCGCGTGACGATCTCGCCGGCGGGACGCAACGCGACTGCCTCGGACACCGGCAGCCACGGAAGGCGGAGGGGAAGGCGCGTCCATGCTGGCATCAGCGCGACTGCCGCGCCCGAGATCAGGGCATACGGCGCCCGCGCTACGACCGGAAGCGGCGGCTGGAGGAGCAAGTACCGCGCAGCGGCGCGAGCTTCGCTCGTGCCGCGCAGTTCCTGCCGGAACGCTGCCAGCCGGTTTCGTAAGCGGGCCTCGGTTTGGGGCGGGTCGACGACCCCGAGCGCACGCGCCACCACCGCAGCGTCGGCGACGTACTGATCGCGGTCGGCGCCCGTCAACGGGTGCTCGCCGTACCGATCGTGAGCGGCCAGGAAGCTGTCGAGTTCGGCGATGTGTACCCATTCGAGCAGGTGCGGGTCGTTCGCCGCATACGGCTCGCCGTCGGAAGCGACCCCCACGACGTGGCGGTGGACGCGATGGACACGATCGACGGCCCGTTGAGCCTGCGTGGCCGGTCCGAACGTCGTGGCGGCGAGGAAGTCGGCGGTGCGCTGCAGCCGTCCCCACGGGTCGTGGCGGTAATCGGAATGTTGTGCGACACCGGCCATCGCCAACGGGTGCA
>DATLBC010000070.1:0-6727 GCA_035527095.1 Ilumatobacteraceae bacterium
GATCACGTTCGGCCTGCTCGGGTTCTTCATCCCGTTTGTCCTCAGCGTTGTCGTCGTCGACCAGTCCGCGGACATCGAGACACTCGGGGCGCTGCTGATCGGCGCGATGTGGGCGTCGAACACCCTGGTCGCCTACTCCGAGGTCCAGTCGGCCGGTCTGCAGAGCACCCGCTCGGTGGGTGCTGCCGTGTCTGCCGGTGTCGTTGCCGACCTGATGTCGCTGACCGTCTTGGCGTTCGCCACGGCAACCGCGGTGATCGAGATCGAACCCCTCGACATCCCGTTCGGTGCCGACATCGCCGAGCGACTCGCTCCCGAAGGAGTCCAGGCGACGACTCCGGACCCTGCGCTGCCGCTCTGGATCGGCCTCCCACTGCTCGTGTTCGTGTGCCTGTGGGTGCTGCCGCGGGTGGCGGACTGGTTCTTCGTGCGGGTCGGCCGGACCCGTCCGCAACGATTCGTGTTCACGCTGGCGCTGATGGCCGTCGGCGCCACGGTCGCCCTGCTGGGCGGGATGGAGGGCCTGATCGGTGCGTTCCTGGCCGGGCTGGGACTGAACCGGCTCATCCCCGCCCGCGGGCCGTTGATGGAACGCCTGGACTTCGTCGGAACCTCGCTGTTCATCCCGGTGTTCCTGATCTCGATCGGACTCAACATCGACCCGGCCGTCCTCATCGATCCCCAGACGATCGGGCTGGGCCTGCTGTTCACCGGCTTCGTGCTCGTCGGCAAGACCACAGCGGCCCTGATCGCCGGGAGAGTCTTCAAGCTGTCGCGCGACGAGGTCGGTCTCATGTCGTCGCTGTCATTCGGTCAAGCCGCCTCGACGCTCGCGATCGCGCAGGTTGGCCTCACGCTCGGGATGTTCGAACAGAACGTGGTCAACTCCGCCGTGTTGGCCATCGTGATCACCGCGTTCATCACCTCGTACGCGACACGGTTCTTCGCGTCGCGCGTGCCGCCTGTGATCGTCGATCGCCCGCCGATCGGCCAGCAGGTGCTGCTCGACGCGCGTAACGGCACGTCGGACCTCTCTTGCCTCGTCGCGTTCGCCGGTGGACTCGCCCGACCGGACGGCGGTCTGGTGATCCCCTACGGCGTCACCGGCGACACACCGCGGTCCGACGTTCGAGCAGCCGTCGACCGCGCCACCGCCGAGGCAACTGCCGACGGGCTCGACGGTGACGGCATGCTACGCGTCGGCGACTCGTTCACGAATGCGACGATCAACCTCGTCGCCGAGCTCGACGCATCGTTGGTGCTGCTCGCCTGGAACGGCCCCAAGTGGGCTGCGGACTATCTGTTCGGCAACGACATCGATGGTGTCGGCCAGGCATCACCCGTTCCGACGATCGCGGCCCATCTCGTGCGCCCGTGGAATCGCGTCATCGTCCAACTCGGCCAGCCGCGGACAGCGTGGCAGCGCGAGGACGTGGAGTTGACCGCCAACGTGGTTCGGCACCTCCGCCAGGGATCCGACATCGAGCTGATCGTGTTGTGCGACGACGAGTCCATGCGCGCACTCCTCGAGCACGAGGGCGACCGCGACCGCGACCGCGAGCGAGTGACCGTCATCACCGATCGAGCGGACCAGGAGGACGTGTTCAACCGGGTCGAACCGACCGATCTGTTGATCGTGCCGGCCCACATCGTGCACGACACGCCCCCGTGGAAGCTGCGCCGCAGAGTGCGCCTGCTTCATGACACGAATCTGGCAGTGGTCGGCGGGCCGCACCGGTTGACCATCTCGCAGGGTGTCACCGTGCGTCCGCTGTCGACGGCGGTCACCCCGCGTATCGCCACCGCCTGAGGCCGATGCTCAGTCGAGTCGGGTGAGCCCGTCGAGGATCAGGTCGAGCACGAGCTCGAAGCTGCTGGCGGTGTCGCCGTCGAGGTGTTGCTGGACGTGGGCGATCGTGTGCGGATGCACGTCGGGGGAGATCCCGTCGATGAACGATCGGGCCAGTGCGTCGGCGTCGCCGTCGGGCGGCACCACGTAGGCCATCGCCTGCTCCTGGAGGGTGTAGCCGATCACGTGGTTGTTGACGGCGTGGAAGGCGAGATGGGCGACCGGAGGGGTCATGTCGGTGGCGGCGAGCGCGGCGAGGTGGTGCTCCATGTGGCCGACGCGTGCAGGCCCCGGCATCTGTCGCAGCCACAGTCCGGCGGCCCACGGATGCCGGACGAGGGCCTCCCGGGTGTCGACGGCGAGCGCGCGAACCGAGGCGATCGGTTCGGCGGCGGGGTCGGGCGGCGGGATCTCGGCGGCGACGGCGTCGACCATCAGCGAGAGCACCTCGGCCTTGTTGGCAACGTGGTTGTAGAGCGACATGACCTCGTAGCCGAGTTCGGCGGCGAGCTTGCGCATCGAGAGCGCATCGGTGCCGTGGTTGTCGGCGAAGGCGATCGCGCAGGCGACGATCGCGGCGCGATCGAGGGATCTGCGTTCGTTCGGGGCCGCGCTCATCCTTGACAACGTACACTGTACGGACTAAGACGTACAGTGTATGTCCTCCCCCACCACCACCCATGAAGCCACCATCGCTCCGCTGCCGACGACGATGACCGCCGTCACCGCACGGAGCTACGGCGGACCGGAGGTCCTGGCCACCGAGGAACTCCCGGTGCCAGGGCCGCGGGCCGGTGAGCTACTGGTCGAGGTCCGGGCGTCGTCGCTCAATGCGCTCGACTGGCACTTCCTCACGGGCACGCCGTACCTGATGCGCTTGATGATCGGGATACGACGCCCGAAACGGTTCGTGCGCGGCGCCGACGTCGCTGGGTCGGTCGTCGCCGTCGGCACGGGAGTCACCCGATTCGCCGTCGGCGATGCGGTGTTCGGCGAAGGGCCCGGAGGTGGCTGCGGGCAGTACCTCACCGTGAAGGAGACCAGCGTCGTGGCGATCCCGGACGGCGTGTCGTTCGAAGCTGCCGGCGCCACCCCAGTCGCCGGGCTGACGGCCGCGCAGGGCCTTCGAGCGCACGGCGCCGTGCAGCCGGGCGACCATGTGCTGATCAACGGTGCGGCCGGCGGGGTCGGCACGATGGCGGTCCAGGTTGCGAAGGCACTCGACGCACACGTGACGGCGGTCTGCAGCACTCGCAATGTCGAGATGGTCCGAGCGCTCGGTGCCGACGAGGTGATCGACTACACCCGAGACGATTTCGTCGCCGGTGGCGCACGCTTCGACGTGCTGCTCGACAACGTCGGCAATCGCCGTCCCGGTGAGGTGCGCAGCGTCATGCTTGCGGGCGGCCGGTACGTGCCGGTCAGCGGGCCGAAGGCCAACAAGTGGGTCGACCCGCTCCCCTATCTCGCTCGAGCGAAGCTGGCGTTCGTGCGGTCCGAGGCGTCGTTCCACCAGTTCACCGCCGAGGCGAATCACGACGACCTCACCTACCTCGGCGAGCTGTTGGCTTCGGGTCGGTTGGTGCCGCAGATCGATCGGGTGATCGGCCTCGACGGTGTCGCCGATGCCCTCGCCGAGATCGGCTCCGGCCACGCCCGCGCCAAGATCGTCGTCACCCCCTGACCCCCAACCACGTTTGCGTCGGACTTCGGGTGGGACGGGTCACCCAGATCTCGACGCAAACGTATGGGTCTCGCACCGTCACATCGGGCCCGGCACCGTGTGACGGTTGGGCGAGGTCAGGCGCCGGTGTGGTCGAGGATGTTGGCGGTCACTCGGGCGACGGCGGAGTCCGAGGCGAGTCCGAACACCCAGTCGGTCGTGCCGACGGTGACAACCTCGCCGCTGCCGGGTCCGAAGGGCCGGCAGGTGAGCATCACCGCGTTGCCGTGGCGAACGCGGGCGAGGTTGGTGTCGCCGGCATCGCCGTACAGGCGGGTGGCGATGAACTCGGCGTCGCCCTGGTCGCTGAGCGCCGAGATCGAGGTCGGATACTCACCGACCACGAGGTTGCTCGACGGCGTGAACGCCACGATCTCAACCTCGGCGGGCAGCCCCGGATGCGGCCGCGCGACGGGGAGCTGGAACTCGTCGAACGTGAGCAGGCATCCCAGCGTCTCGTAGCCGACCACACCGTCATCGGCGCCGAGCACGTCGCCATAGCCCAGACCGGTGCCGTCGAGCATCCAGTGATCGTTGCGGTACACGACGAAGCCACCGACACCACGAGGCGTCGCCCGACCGAACCGGTGGTAGAGACCGAACGCAGAGCCGGCACCGAGCAACTCCCACTCGGGTCGGCCCACCAGCGGGTCGGCCCACATGCCCGACATCTCGTCTGGGCGACCATCGGCCACGACCGGGTCGGCGAGATGAGCGGCGTACTTGTGACACACCATGCTGATACCGCCAGGTGTCTGCTCGAGGCGGACCTGCCAGAACATCGTGTTGCCGGAGAAGCTGACGAAACTCCCGCCATCGCGCACGTGGTCCTCGACCGCTCGGCGTTGCCCCGCCGACCAGTACTCGTCATGGCCGACGCTGATCACGGTGTCGTAGCCGGCGAGTGCATTGGGGTCGAGTTCGAGGTCGGACGACACGGCGTAGTCGAACCGGTGACCGGCGCGCTCGGCCCATTCGACGAAGCGTCGGGCGTGCGTGAACCAGCCGGCCGAACCGATGGCTGCGGGATAATCGTGCTCGGTGCGGTAGCGCTGGAAGATCGTGCCGTCGGCGTCGGGTTCCTCGCCCCATCGGACCGGGCGGGCCTTGCGGTCGTCGCGGTCCACCTCGGGGCGCGACAACATCCCGCGCCCGAACGGCCGGGCGTGCGAGACGGTGTGGCCGCCGGTGTAGAGGCTGCGGCCGCCCCACGTGTTGTACGCGTGCCAGGTGTTGGTATCGAGGACGTACAGCGCGCGGGGTCGGGCAGGATCGTCCGGTCGGCCCCGAACGACGAAGCAGGCGTGGGCGACGTCGCGGCCAACCGGCGCGCCGTGCGCGGTGAGCGTGACCAGATGGAACCCCGACTGCCAGTCGTCGCCGATGGTGAACTCGATCGTCGCCGGCCAACGACAACCGGCGGAGTCGGCGTCGGCTGGCGGTTCGACGAAGGCCCCCTCGACGTCGGAGACGTGCCAGCGCACCTCGCGTGCTGCTCCCCACCGTTCGATGGCGACGTCGAAGAGGGCGGCACGGGTGGACACATGGAGCGTCACCGTGTCGCCGGGGCGATAGCTGAGCCGACCCGCGTACCCCTCGATGTCGTCGTGGAAGGTCTGGTCGTCAGCCACCCTCTGAACCTAGCGATCGCCGGTGACACCCGTTTGCGTTGCGGTTTCGGCGGGACGGGTCACCCGAAACGCAACACAAACGTGAGTGCCATTGGTCCCTGGTGAGCGTCGGCTCGTCGGCGCACGATGCGGGTATGGACGATTCAATGGTTGTTGAACAGTTCAAGGCGCTGGGCGATCCAGTTCGCTTGACGATCGTCCGGGAACTTCGCCACGGCCGACGGTGCGCATGCGAACTCGCCGAGCATGCGAACGTGACTCCGCCGCTGCTCTCCCACCACCTCAAGGTGCTGCGCGAAGCCGGCCTGATCACCGGCACCAAGCGCGGCCGGTGGATCGACTACGACCTCGACCACGACGCCATCGACGAACTGCTCGCCGGGTTCGACCGGGAGACGGTGATGTGATGAACACGTCGGCACTCGTCGAGCATCCGGTGCGGTCCTCCGCCCGCCGACCGCTGCTGCTCGCCGGCGCTGCCGTGCTCTGGATCGTCGCCTACCGGGTGAACCTGCGGTGGTGGGACTGGGTCGTCTACGACGTCGCCGGGCTCGACCCCGACACCCGCCTGGGTAGTGCCGTCCACTTCTTCCTGTATGACACCACCAAGATCGCGCTGCTGCTCACCGGCGTGATCTTCGTCGTCACCATCGCGCGGAGCTTCATGTCGGTCGAACGCACGCGAGCTCTGCTGGGCGGACGCCGCGAGGGCGTCGGCAACGTTGTGGCGGCCGGGTTGGGGGTCGTCACCCCCTTCTGCTCGTGCTCGGCCGTGCCCGCGTTCATCGGATTCGTCGCCGCCGGCGTTCCCCTCGGCGTGACGATGAGCTTCCTGATCGCCAGCCCACTCGTCAACGAGATCGCCATCGTCATGCTGCTCGGGTTGTTCGGCTGGAAGATCACGGTGCTGTACATCGTGGGTGGCACGACCATCGCAGTCGTCGCCGGGTACGTGCTCGGCCGGCTCCGCCTCGAGAAGTGGGTCGAACCGTTCGTGTTCGAGACCCGCCTCCACGGCGAACCGATCGATTCGTCAGCGCAACTCACCTGGGACGACCGCATCGACATGGGGATCGAGGAGGTGCGCACGATCCTGCTCAAGATCTGGCCGTATCTGCTCGTCGGCATCGGCCTCGGCGCGGCGATCCACGGGTGGGTCCCCGAACAATGGATCGCCGACCATGCAACATCCGGCCTCTGGGGCGTGCTCGTGGCCGTCGGCCTCGGGGTGCCGCTCTACTCGAACGCCGCCGGCATCCTCCCGCTCGTCGAGACGCTGCACGACAAGGGCCTCCCGATGGGCACCGTGCTGGCGTTCATGATGAGCGTCGTCGCGCTGTCGATGCCCGAGATGGTCCTGCTGCGACGGGTCCTCAAGAAGCCGCTCATCGTCACCTACGTCGCCGTCGTCGCCACCGGCATTCTCGCCATCGGCTACCTCTTCAACCTCGTCCTCTGAAAGGTCGAATCATGGACATCAAGATCCTCGGCACCGGATGCGCCAAGTGCCAGAAGCTCGAACAG
>DATLBC010000071.1:0-7033 GCA_035527095.1 Ilumatobacteraceae bacterium
ACCAGGCTGACGATGGTCATCACCTTGATGAGGATGTTCATCGAGGGACCGGAGGTGTCCTTGAAGGGGTCGCCGACCGTGTCACCGACCACCGCCGCCTTGTGGGCGTCTGAGCCCTTGCCGCCGTGGTTGCCCTGTTCGATGTACTTCTTCGCGTTGTCCCACGCGCCGCCGGCATTGGCCATGAAGATGGCCAGGCAGAAGCCGGTGACGAGGGCACCGGCGAGGAACCCACCGAGGGTGTCGACGTCGACGAAGCCGATGGCCAGCGGGACGGCGACGGCGAGTGCGCCCGGAATGATCATCTCCTTGAGCGACGCCTTGGTCGAGATGGCCACACAGCGTGCCGAGTCGGGCTTCACCCCGGGGAGACCCTCGCGCAGGCCCGGGATCTCCCGGAACTGCCGGCGCACCTCCTCGATCATCTCGTTGGCGGCGCGGCCGACGGCGTCGATCGTGAGAGCCGCGAAGAGGAACGGGAGCATCGCGCCGAGGAACAGGCCGATGAAGACGTCGACCGAGCCGACGTCGAGGTTGAGACCTCCCTTGGCCACGAAGTCCGAAGTTGGGCCGGCCGCCTGGACCAGCGCGACCTCGAAGGTCTTGAACAGTGCCAGGGCCGTGAGGGCGGCCGAGCCGACCGCGAAGCCCTTGGCGATCGCTGCGGTGGTGTTGCCGAGACTGTCGAGAGCGTCGGTCACCTCGCGGACCGACGGATCGAGTTCGGCCATCTCGGCGATGCCTCCGGCGTTGTCTGCGATCGGCCCGTAGGCGTCGACCGAGACGACGACACCGGTGGTCGCGAGCATGCCGATGGCTGCCACCGCGATGCCGTAGATGCCGCCGAAGTCGGTGGCGTCGCCGAGCGTCTGCTGGCCACCGTAGAAGGCAACGAGCACCCCGACGCCGATCAGGACCACCGAAGCGGCGACCGACACCATGCCGGCCGAGATCCCGCCGAGGATGGTGGTGGCCGGGCCGGTCTCGGTCGCTCTCGCGATCTTCTTCACCGGGCCGTGCTGATCGGATGTCCAGATCTCGGCCACCTTGCCGATGGCGTATCCGACGAGGAGTCCGCCGACAACCGACAGCGGGAGCCCCCAGGCGTTCTCGAACGCATCGTCACTGAAGAGTGCGAAGCCGAGGCCGACCACACCGACCGCGGTCAGGCCCATGGCCACGTTGGTGCCCATGTGGAGCGCCCTCGAGAGCGCGTGGATGTCGGTCGAGTCGCCGGACTTGACGAAGAAGGACCCGATGATCGACGCGATCATGCCGATCAGTGCCACTCCGAACGGGAAGAGCAGCAGACGGAGGGTGGGATCGCTGAGCAGGAGTTCGCCGGTGTCCTCGATGCCGGTTGCCGAGAACGCCGTGAAGGCGACCAGGGCGATCGGAGCGATGATCGAGCCGCCGTAGCTCTCGAAGAGGTCGGCGCCCATGCCGGCGACATCGCCGACGTTGTCGCCGACGTTGTCGGCGATGGTGGCCGGGTTGCGGGGGTCGTCCTCGGGAATCCCGGCCTCGACCTTGCCGACCAGGTCAGCGCCGACGTCGGCGGCCTTGGTGTAGATGCCGCCGCCGACTCGGGAGAACAGGGCGATCGACGATGCACCGAGCCCGAATGCGGTGAGGATCTCGAATCCTTCATCGACCTCGAGGAGTTGGATGAAGACGATGTAGACGATCGCCAGACCGCTGAGGGCGAGGCCTGCGACCGTGAAGCCCATGACGGCGCCGCCGCGGAACGCGAGGGGCAGGGCTTTGGCAGGCCCGCCCGACTCGGCCGCCGCCGTGGTGCGGGCGTTCGCCATGGTGGCGACGGTCATGCCGACGTAGCCGGCGGTGGCGGAGAGCCCGGCGCCGAAGACGTAGGTGATGGCCCCGAGGGGCGTGACCAGGATGGCGACGAGGGCGGCCATGACGACCACGAACACCGCGACGTAGGTGTATTCCTGCTTCAGGAACGCGCGAGCACCGAGGGCGATCTCGTCCATCAGCTCGACCATTCGATCGTTGCCGGGGCTCTCCTTCTTCACCAGTCCGAAGTAGAAGAACGCCAGGCCGAGGCCGGCGATCGCACTCGCGAGTGCGACATAGGGGATTGCTTCCAAGGTTCAGTCTCCCTTGTTGAGTTGTTGGACGTAGACCTGATTGGCAACCGTGCTGCCGAGGGTGCGATCGGCGCCGCCGACGGCGACCACGAGCGGACCGTCGAAGGGGTGCTTCTCCTTCACCTCGATCTGGCCACCGGGGACCAATCCGAGATCGTCGAGGAACGCGGCGACCGCGGGATCGGTCGATCCGGGGACGGCGACGATCGCCCGGTCGCCCGGTTCGAGGCTGTACAGCGGGGGCAGGGTCTCGATCTCGCCGACGGCCGGGTCGGGGATCGGGAATCCGTGGGGGCACGAGGCGGGCCGATCGAGGGCGACGAAGATGCGGTCCTCGACCTCCTGAGGGAGCTCGTGTTCGAAGCTCGCGGCCAGGCGGTCGGCTTCGTTCCACGCGTAGCCCAGCATGTCGGCGAGGAAACGCTCGACGATGCGATGGCGGCGGATGCACCCGACCGCGGCAACCGATCCGGCTTCGGTCAACTCGATGGTCTGGTAGGGCACGTGGTCGACCAGCCCGCGATCGACGAGTCGCTTCACGCCGGTGGTGACCGTGCTGGGGCTCACGCCGAGTGCTTCGGCGAGATCGCCGGTGTGGGCTTCCCCGGCGCGACGAATGAGGCGGTAGATGCCCTTGAGCATCTCGCGTTCGGATCGGGACAGGGCGGGGGTGTCGTCCATGAGGTGTCGATTCTCGACCGCCGCAACGTAGGTTTGGGCCGCCCGAAAGGTCAAGTTCGGCAAACGGTCGTCGCGTGCGTTCGTGGTTGCGGCCCCACGGTGCGCAAGGATGGCTTCGTGAAGGTCATCGTGGTGGGTGCCGGCGAGGTCGGCTCGTACGTGGCAGAGCGACTCAGTCGGGAGGGCCACGACGTGGCCGTCATCGAGCGCGACGCGGCGGTGCTCCGTGAGGTCGAGGAGCGGCTCGACGTCCTGGCTCTGCGCGGCAACGCGACCCTCCCGTCGATCCTGCACGAGGCCGGCATCGACAAGGCTGAGCTCGTGGTCGCAGTGACGAGCAACGACGAGGTCAACCTCGTCGTCGCGATGATGAGCAAGCTCGCCGGAGACGCACGAACGATCGTGCGTCTCGAGAACGAGGAACTGCGAGGAAAGGGCGCCGCCGAACTGCGCGACGAGATCGGCATCGACCTCGTCATCGACCCCGACGCCGAGACGGCGGCCGAGATCCTCGAACTGCTCGAGAACCCAGGCGCGTCCGAGATCGCCGAGATGGCCAACGGCGAGGTCGTGGTGGTCGGCGCGAGCCTTCCGCCGGATGCACCGATCGTGGGCAAGACCCTGATCGAGATCGCCCGGCAGTACGAACCGGAGTGGGAGTTCCTCTTCGGAGTCATCACGCGAGGCGAAGAGACGATCATTCCCCGCGGCGATGTGCGGCTCGAGGCCGGCGACCTGGTGCGCGTCCTGTGCAAGAAGCGGGCGAGGCGCGAGCTGAACCGGCTGCTCGGCCTGACGCGGCAGATGCCGAAGCGGATCGTGCTGCTGGGCGGCGGCCGAACCGCCGAGGTGGTGGCCCGTCAGCTCGCGCAGCGCGGCATCGACGTCATGCTCATCGAGCGCGATCCGGTCCGAGCGCGAGAGCTGGCCGAGACCCTCGACGGGCCGGTCGTCCTCGAAGGCGAGATCACCGACGCCGACCTGCTGGCCGATGCCGACGTGGCCAGCGCCGACGCCGTGATCGCATTGACGGGCGAGGACGACGCCAACATCCTCGCCTGTTTGTTCGCGCGGCTCGAAGGCGCGGGCGAGACCATTGCCGTGGTGCACGGTCTGTCGTTGCTCCCGCTGCTCAAGGAGGCAGGGATCGACGTGGCACTCTCGCCGCGAACTGCCAGTGCCAACGGGGTGTTGCGGTTCGTGCGAGGCGGGGTGTCGGCGGTCGCCACCTTCCTCCAGGGTCAGGTCGAGGTGCTCGAGCTGATCGTGAGCGAGGGCAGCCTGGCCGACGGGTCGCTCGTCGCAGAGCTGCGTCTTCCCAAGGACGTCCTCGTGGGCGCCATCGTGCGTGACGGCAAGCCTCAGATCGCACGCGGTCGCTCGGTGTTGCGCGACCGCGATCGCGTCGTGCTGTTCGCCATGCCCGGGACGGTCGAAGAGGTCCGTCGCGTGTTCGGCTGACCCGTGGTGAAGCCACTGTCAGCCGACCGGACCGACGCGCCCGCGAGACTCGGCGCGGATCCGCGCCGCGGGCGCGTCTCGTCGACCAACGGATTCGTCGCCGGTGCCGCGTTCTTGGTGTGCGGCCTTGCGCTCGCCGTGTCGGCGCTGGCATCGGGTCTCGACGAGTGGCGGGACGGACCGCAGCTCGCGCTGTGTGCGTTGGTCGCGTCGTGCGTCGGCGTCGCCCACCTCGTGTTCTTCGAACTGCCGCGACGGCTGCGCACCGCGACAGCGTTCGCTGCGGTTGCGAGCATCTTTGCCGTCTTCGTGTTCACCTCGACCGCCGTCTATCTCGTCACCGGCACCTTCGACCGGTTCGACGATGCGTTGTTCGAGTCGACGGCGGGGTTCACGACCACGGCCCTGTCGGTGCTCGAACGTCCCGAGGACGCAGCGCGCGGCATCGTGCTCTGGCGGGCGCTGACCCAGTGGATCGGCGGATTCACCGCCCTCGCCGTGATCGTCGGGCTCCTCCCGTTCCTCGGGGTCGGAGGTCTCGAGGTGAGCGACATCACGCGGTCGACCCGCCGCGTGAGCTTCTTCTCTCCGCGGACCCGGTCCCTGCTCAGCAGGCTCGGACTGCTGTATCTGGCACTGACGGCGGCCGGGATCGCGTTGTTCGCGGTCGGCGGCATGGGCCCCTTCGACGCAGTGACCTACGCGTTGACCACGATCTCGACCGGCGGATTCGAGAACCACGCGGGATCGTTCGCGTTCTTCGACTCGGCGCTGATCGAGTGGTTCGCCGTCGGAGGCATGGCGATGGCGGGGATCAACATCGCGCTCGTCGCAGCCGTGCTGCGCGGGAACGTCGGTCCGCTGCGCCGGTCGAGCGAGCTACGCGTGTACGGCGGCATCCTGGTCGCCGGCACGCTGGTCGTGTTTCTGCAGCTCGTCGGCGAGGTTTCCCAGCCATGGTCGACGACGCTGCGCGACGCCGCGTTCTCGGTCACGTCAGTGGTGTCGACCACCGGAGCCTCGGTGACCGACTGGGGCGGATGGCCGGTGGGTCCGCAGGTGGTCCTGTTGATGTTCATGGGAGTCGGATCGATGTCCGGCTCCACGGGGAGCGGATTCCGGATCGTGCGAGCCATGGCGCTGTTCGGGTATGTCCGGCGCGAACTGGTCCGCCAGGTGCAGCCTCACTCGGTGGTCGCGGTGAAGGTGGGCCGTGCACCGCTCGATGAGGCTCTCGTGTCGCGGCTGATCGGCTACCAGATCCTCTGGGTCGTCGTCGCCGGATTCGCCGCGATCGGCGTGGCCCTCTTCGATGTCGACCTGGTTTCGTCGCTCTCGGTGGCCATCTCGGCGCTGGCGAACGTCGGCCCGGCACTGGGCGACGTGTCACCGAGCGCCGGTGCGACCGGCCTGACCGCCGGCGCACGGATGGTGCTGGTGCCCGTCATGCTGCTGGGACGGCTCGAGATATCGCCGCTCATCGTGGGCCTGTTGGTGCTGTTCCGGGTTCCGCGACGTTGGCCGGGCGCGGTTCGCAGGGCCTGGATCCGGCGACGATGACACCGGCGACGCAGTTCGCAACCGCGCCGCGGGGTGTCGCGAGCCTGCCCGGGCGAATGGCCGCGGCCACGCTGCTGTTCGTGTCGGTGGGGATGTTCGTCTCGGCCCTGGTCGACGCCGGTGCCGGCGGTGACGATGTCGTCTCGATCGCCGGCGCCGCGATGGTCTGCGGGGTCGTCGGCGGGCTGCTGTGGCGGCTCACCCATGCGCCATCACGGATCAGCACCACGTCGGTCTTCCGTGCCGTGACGACCACCTGGCTCGTGGCCGCCTGCGCGGGCGCGCTCCCGTATCTGCTGTCGGGAACGTTTCCGGTGCCCGACGACGCGCTGTTCGAGTCGGTTTCCGGCTTCACCGGCACCGGGAGCACGGTGCTGACCCCGATCGAGGGAAGCGGCCGGGGCATCTTGTTCTGGCGCGGCTTGACCCAGTGGTACGGCGGGATGGGCATGGTCGTGCTCGCCGTCGCAGTGCTGCCGTTTCTCGGTGTCGGTGGACTCGATCTGGTGAGTGCCGAAGCCCCCGGCCCGACGTCGGATCGGCTCGCGCCGAGGGTTCGCGAGACGGCGAAGCGGCTGTGGCTGGTGTATCTGCTGTTCAGCGTGCTGTCGGTGACCGTCCTGCTCGCGGTCGGCCTGAGTCTTTACGACGCGGTGGTCCACATGTTCACCACGGTGTCGACCGGTGGGCTGTCGCCGTACGACGCATCGATCGGACACTTCGACTCGGCGCTGGTCGAGATGGCGTTCGTGGTCCTCATGCTGATCGGCGGCATCAACTTCACCCTGCACTGGGCGGTGCTCTCGGGTCGCCCCGGCACCTACCTGCGTTCGTCGCAGCTTCGCTACTACCTGGGCCTGTTCGCCCTCACGGTGGCGGCGCTGTGGGTCCTTCTGTGGAGCGACGGCTTCACCGCGGGCGGGGCACTGCGCGACGCACTGTTCAACTCGGCGACGCTCATCACCAGTACCGGGTACGGAACCGTCGACTTCGTCCAGTGGATCCCTGCTGCCCAACTCGTGCTGTTGCTTCTGATGTTCACCGGTGGCATGGCCGGCTCGACGGCGGGCGGACTCAAGATCATCCGGTTCCAGGCCTCGCTGGTCCACATCCGCCGCGAGTTGCGCCGAGTCGCCCATCCGCGGGCCGTGCTGC
Organism: Ilumatobacteraceae bacterium; assembly: GCA_035527095.1. GTDB lineage: Bacteria > Actinomycetota > Acidimicrobiia > Acidimicrobiales > Ilumatobacteraceae > Sva-07. Next base: position 6,972 of record DATLBC010000071.1, read on the forward strand.
CGATGAAGCTCGGAGGCCGAGCGGTCGACGATCCGGTCGCCGACCGCATCGTCGGTTTCGTG
>DATLBC010000072.1:0-15354 GCA_035527095.1 Ilumatobacteraceae bacterium
TTCGACGCCGACTCGGACGACCCGGCCCAGCAATGGCCCAACGTCGGCGAGATCGACATCATGGAATACGTCGGTCGGGAGCCGGATCTGGTGCTCGGCACCATCCACGGCCCGGGCTATGCGGGTGCCGGCGGCCGGTCGCGGTGGAATCGGCAGGAGTTCCTGATCGCCGACGACTTCCACACGTTCGCGATCGACTGGGATGCGTTAGGGATCCGTTTCTTCTTCGACGACGAGATGTACTTCGACATCGGCCCCGACGACCTGGGCGAGCGCGAGTGGGTGTTCGACCAGCCGTTCTTCTTCATCCTCAACCTGGCGCTCGGGGGCACGCTGGGCGGCACCATCGACCCCGACCTCGAGTACCCGATCCAGTACTACGTCGACTACGTGCGGGTGTATCAGGAGATCGGCGGCGGCTGAGCGCAGCGCTGATCAGGGCTGCACTGCTGATCTGGCCGACAACCGGTGGCGCCCTCGGGAGGATTCGAACCTCCGCACACGGCTCCGGAGGCCGATGCTCTATCCCCTGAGCTACGAGGGCAGGGAGCTGCAAGGCTACCGGCGGCTGGAGCGTACACATGGTGCCAGGCACCGGATGTACGTCAGTAGGTGGAGCCGGGTGGTGGCGGTGCCGTGCCGTCGACTTCGGCGAGCAGGGCATCGAGGACACCGCTCGCGCCGTAACGGAAAGTGGACGACGTCGCCCAGCCCTCCCCCATCACCCCGTCGGCCAGGTCGAGATAGGCCATGGCGTCGTCGAAGCTGCGGATTCCGCCCGACGGCTTGAGACCGACCGATCGCCCCGTCTCGGCGGCCGCTGCGATTTCACCGAGCATCGCCGTCGCGGCCTCGAGCGACGCTCCGGCAGGGATCTTGCCGGTCGAGGTCTTGACGAAGTCGGCACCGTTCTCGATCGCCAAGTGCGCCGCTGCGGCGACAGATTCGATGCCCGCGAGGGCGCCCGATTCGAGGATCACCTTGAGCAACCTCGGCGCCTCGATCAGCGCGGCAACTGCTGCGACCATCGCTCCGGCCCGCTCCGCATCGCCGTCGAGAAACGCCCGGTACGGCAACACCAGGTCGATGTCGTCGGCGCCATCGGCGAGCGCTGCCTGCGTCATGGCGACCACTGCGTCGATCGGCTCGTCACCCGACGGGAAGTTGACGACCGTCGCCACTCGGACGCCCGATCCTGCCAGCAACTCGGCACACCGAGCGACGAACTCGGGCCACACGCACACCGCAGCGGTGCCGTGCTCGCCGGCACGTCGGCACAGCTCGTCGATCCCTTCCGGTGCGTGGTCGTCGGACAGGTCGGTGAGATCGATCAACCCGATCGCTCGGCGGGACCTCTCGGCGCGCTGGTCGTTCACGTCTCGAACGTACCCGACCGGCCGGCACCCGACGCGCTGGCGGGGCCGAGATCGACATGAGGGATGCTGCCGGTGTCGAGTCGCAACTGCCGTTCCTTGGGAGACGTGGCCAGGACGCTCTCGAGGTAGTCGGCAAGTGCGGCGTCATTGGTGACGTCCTCGCCTCGACGTTCGGCCAGCAGGTATCGGTGTTCGAGGAGTTGGTGGAAAACCTCCGCGGGCTCGAGCCGCGAACGCAGCTCGCCGGGGATGGCCTGGATGACCGGCTCGTATACCTCGGCCAACCAGCGTGCGGTGGCCACAGCCCGCGGGATCGAACGGCCCTCCGTTCGTTCGATCCATGCACGGAACTGATCGATGTCGGCCAGCAGACGGCGCGCCTGGTTCTCCTGTACGTCGAGACCGGTACGCGAACGCAGATCGCGGGCGTGATGGCCCTCTTCGATGAGGACCGGCTTCACGGACAGCGTCCGGCCATCGCGATTGATCGACAGCTCTTCGACGTCGAAGCCGAGTGCGTTGATCCGGCGCACGCGCTGCTCGATCTGCCATCGATCGTCGAGGTCGAGCAGATCGACCCGGGTCAGTTCGCTCCAGAGTTGGTCGTAGCGCATTCGCAGGCTCTCGGCGATCGCGAACGGGTCGATGTCATCGGTGATCCGCCCGCTGGCAATCAGTTCGAACAGCCCACCCGCAACGTTCTCGACGGCGATCTCGATGTCGTACGCCCGCATTCGATCGCCGATGGTCTCGTGGCGTTCGGTGGTCTCGGCGTCAACCAGATACGCCATCATCGCCCCCGCATCTCGTCGCCACAGGATGTTCGACAGCGAGCAGTCGCCCCAGAAGACGCCCTCGAGATGCAGACGCACCAGCAGCACGACGCCGGCGTCCATCAAGCGGTCGGCAAGCGACGCATCGCCACGCCCCATGAGGTACCAGTACGGCAGCGAATAGTCGAGGTACCGGGTGATCAACACCCCATCGCCGACGTTGGGGGCGTCGGCCACGAGGCCGATCGGCTCGACGACCGGGAGGTGGTCGTCGCGCAGATCCCGCAAGACCCGGTACTCGTGTTGAGCGGCCACGACACCGGTCGCCTTCAGCGCGTACACGCGGTCGTCGAAGCGCACGAAGCGCACGACGTGACGGCTGATGCCGTGAGCCATCTTGACGAGGCGGGCATCGGTCCAGTCACCGAGCGGGGTACCCCAGGGCAGATCGAGGAAATCCGGGTGACCCTGCTTGGTCACGATCTCCATTCGACCCCCCTGGTGGTCATGGCGCCGCGCTCGTACAGTCGAATCCGAGTGTTGCTGCTGGTGCCCGACACCAGGCGGATCGATCAGCCTTCGATTGTCTGACGGGACTCGATGTCGAAGAAGTGCATGTTCTCGGTCGAGATCGCGATGTCGATGGTGTCGCCCATGCGAGCCTGCGACCGGGGATTGAACCGACCGACCGCGTTGGAACCATCCGCTCCGGACTTCTCCTCGGCGGCGTCGGGGTCACCCGAATCCACGGTCGGCGCATCGATGCGGAAGTGCGCCATGATCTCGGACCCGAGCGCTTCGAGCAGCGAGATCTTCGCCGAGATCCGCTGTGACTGCGGAACGTCGGGCGCGAGTTCGGCATCCTCGTAGTCCTCCGGGCGGATGCCGATGATCACGCGCTTGCCGTCGTAGTTGCGCAGATTCGGATGCTTGATCAGACACGCCGGCGGGAGGCCGACCACGTTGGAACCGATGGTGACCGTTCCGACATCTCCGGAGAGATGGACATCGGCCTCGAACAGGTTCATCGACGGCGAACCGATGAACGCGGCGACGAACACGTTGACCGGATGGTCATAGAGATTCTGTGGCGTGTCGACCTGTTGGAGGTACCCGTCCTTGAGCACGGCAACGCGGTCGCCCATCGTCATGGCCTCGATCTGGTCGTGGGTCACGTAGACGGTGGTGACGGCCAACTCGCGCTGCAGCGCCGCGATCTCGGCTCGCATCTGCACACGCAGCTTGGCGTCGAGGTTCGACAGCGGCTCGTCCATCAGGAACGCCGCTGGCTGACGAACGATCGCCCGGCCCATCGCCACTCGCTGGCGCTGGCCGCCCGACAGTTGGCCCGGCTTGCGATCGAGGTTGTCCTCCAACTCGAGGATTGCGGCCGCCTTGCGGACTCGTGTGTCGATCTCGGCCTTGGGCACCTTGGCCAGTTTCAGCGCGAAACCGATGTTGTCGTAGACGCTCATGTGCGGGTAGAGCGCGTAGTTCTGGAAGACCATCGCGATGTCGCGGTCCTTCGGCTCGACGTCGTTGACGACCTTGTCACCGATCTTCATCGTTCCACCGGTGATCGTCTCGAGCCCGGCGATCATTCGCAGTGCCGTCGACTTTCCGCAACCCGACGGGCCGACGAGGACCAGGAACTCTTTCTCGGCAATCTCGAGGTTCAAGTCGTGGATCGCGTGATACCCGTTGTCGTACACCTTGTTGATGCCATCGAGCTGGACAGTCGCCATGTTGTCTCCCTCTGAAATCGCCGATGTAGCGATCGATGTGCTCCGGGTTGTGTCGACGTGTCCCCCGGATACGTACCGCTCCAACACTAGCCGATCTGAGCGACGCGTCGACTCGGTGCTCGTGCGGTCGTGCCGCGCACGATCAGCTCACCGGGCAGGACTCGCTCGGCACGGTCGGAATCCCGCGTACCATCGTGTTGGCCCGGCACACCCGGCGCCGACGTGGTCTCCCGCACACGCAGATAGCGTCGAACGACGTGAATCAGACGAAGAACCGGATGCAGGCGCTCGGATTGCTCGACCGCTCCTTCAAGGCCGCCACCGACGACGAACTTGCGACCGCGATCGAGGCGCTCGACGACGACCATCGCGAGGGCCTCGACTCGTTCGTCGAGGCGGCCACGCCCGAGGGTGTGCGCACGGCGGTCAAGGCCGGGCGAATCAACGGCGACATGGAGGCGATCGCCGCGATCATCTCCGATCTGTGCCTGGCCGACTGCATCAAGGAGCTCGGCGACAACGCCGACAACCCGTCGACCGACCAGCTCAAGGATGTGTTGCCCGGCCTCGCCGAGAGTCACGGCGTGGCGGTCACCCGCATCATGCTTGCGGCCACCGTCGCCGGCGAGGCGCCGGCCTCGGCGATCATCCGTGACCTGCTGAAGTCAGACGACCTCGTGGCCCTTCCGAAGGCCGAAGAGGTCACGATCGCTCCGCTGATCGACACGTCGAAGCGCTCACCGCAAGAGCAGGCAGCCATGAAGGCCAAGCGTGCCGAGGCGAAGGCCGCCAAGAAGGAAGCCGACCGCGCCCGCAAGGCCCAGTCGGCCGCCGCCCGCAACCGCGCCTGACCGACACACGGTGCCGGGCCCCACGTGACGGTCGGCGACGCTCGGCGACGAGCAGTTCACCCATCAGCGCCACGTGAGACCGGGCACCGTGTGTCGTTGCTCGTGGGCGAGGAGCCAGGCCTTGGTGTCGGTGCCGCCCGCGAATCCGGTGAGCGCGCCGTTTGCGCCGACCACGCGGTGGCACGGCACGACAATCGAGATCGGGTTGCGCCCATTCGCGGCGCCCACCGCGCGAGCCTTGCGACGGTCCCCCATCCGCTCGGCCTGCTCGCCGTAGCTGACCGTCGTGCCGTACGGGATCGTGCACAAGGTCTCCCACGCCGCCCGTTGGAAGTCGGTGCCGACGGGGTCGAGCGGGACGTCGAATTCCGTGCGGTCGCCTTCGAAGTACTGGTTGAGCTGTGAGACCGCTGCGACGATCAGTGGGTGGCCGGGGCCGTCGGTCGTGTCAGCCACTCTGACCCGGCCCGGGTCGTCGTCGGGCCACAGGATCGCTCGCAGTCCGTGGTCGCTCGCCACGATGGTCAGTGCCCCGACGGGGCTGTCGATCACTGTGCTGAAGAGTTCGGACATCATTGTTCTGCTTTCGTTCGGGAGCCCAGATCGGTCGGAAGTGCGGAGAGGCTGGCCCAGAGGTGGTGCACGGCGTACGAGCGCCAGGGCGCCCATCTCGACCCCTGTTCGTCGCCGAGGCCGAGCCGATCGAGTGCGTGACGCACCCCGAGGTCGTTGGTGAGGAACGTGTCGGGATGGCCGAGGCCACGCATCACGACGTAATCCGCCGTCCACGGGCCGATCCCCTTCAGCGCGAGCAGTTGGCGGTGGGCGACGACGGGATCGCTGCCGGCATCCAGCTCGAGGTCACCGTCGGCGACAGCGGCCGCCAACCGACGGATCGTGTCACGTCGCGCACCGGGCATCGAGAACACGTCATCCGGCGCGGCCGCGAGTTCGCCCGGCCGGGGAAAAACGCGAGTGACATCGTCGCCCGGGTCGCCAAACGTGCAGCCGATCGCATCCACGATCCGGCCGGCGACTGTGCGTGCGCCCGCGACCGACACCTGCTGGCCGATCACCGCTCGGATCGCCGTCTCGTATGGGTCGACGCTCGCCGGCGCTCGCCGTCCGGGAATGGCGGCGACGAGACGAGCTAAGGCCGGATCGGCCCCGAGCGCCGCGTCGACCGCGGCGGGGTCGCCGTCGAGATCGAGCAACCGGCGGACACGTTGCACGGCAACACCCAGGTCACGCCACGACGACAACTCGATCCGAGCCGCGACATGATCGTCGTGCGCAACGAGTTCGATCACACCGACCCCGCCGGGCAGATCGAGCGAACGCCGGTACATCTCGCCATCCCACGACTCGACGCCGGGGATCGCACGGTCGCCGATGAACGACATCACCTCATTCGATGCGAACGGCATTCTGACGGGGAGCCGGACCGTGACAGCGACGCGGGTCTCGTTCGTCGCCGACCCAACGTTCGTCGCCGGCAGCGGACGGCGCGCCGCGCGCAGCTCGCTCGGCGACGTGGCGAACACCTCACGGATCGTGTCGTTGAACTGGCGCACACTGCCGAATCCGGCGGCGAACGCGACGTCGGTCAGCGGCAGCGACGTCGTCTCGACGAGCAGCCGTGCGGTGTGAGCGCGCTGGGCGCGGGCAACAGCGAGCGGCCCGGCACCGAGTTCGTCGGTGAACACGCGGTTGAGGTGGCGTTCGCTGTAGCCGAGCCGCAGGGCGAGGCCGACGACGCCCTCGCGTTCGACGACCCCATCAGCGATCAAGCGCATCGCTCGAGCGACGACGTCTTGGCGGATGTTCCACTCGGGAGATCCCGGGGATGCGTCGGGACGGCACCGCTTACAGGCACGGAACCCCCGGTGCTGCGCCGCGGCTGCGGTGGGATGGAACTCGACGTTCGAGCGCTTGGGCGTGATCGCCGGGCAACTGGGACGGCAGTAGATCCCCGTCGTGCGCACCGCGGTGACGAACCAGCCATCAAACCGCTGGTCTCGGCTCTGCACGGCGACGTAGCACTGGTCGGGATCGAGCGGCGGCACCGGACCAGCATGCCGCGACATCGGTCCCGCTACTAGCGGAATTCGGACATCACACCCCAGACCCCCACGCGCAGCTCCGTTTGCGTCGAGGTTTGGGTGGACCGCCCCACCCACAACCCGCCGCAAACGGTGTGGTTGGCCCGGTCAGTCGCCGACGACCGGCGCGTACAGCACAGACGTCTCCCTGTGCGCAGGCCCGGCATCAGGCGAGCCGGCAGGGACGAGGCGATGCCGCAGCAGGTACAAGCCGACGACGCAGAAGAACACGCCACCGAAGAAGCCGGTCTGCTTGCCGACGGCCTGAGCGAACGCTCCGATCAGCAATCCACCAGCAACCGATCCGACCTCGAAGAACATCGTGAACGAACTGATGGCCCAGGCCCGGTCGCTGTCACTCGCCCGGTTGACGGTGAGCGCAAGCAACGACGGGTAGTTGAAGGCCATTCCGAAACCGACGAACGCAGCCGCGATCCAGAGCGCCGGGACCGTCGGGAACAGCGCGAGGATCGAGAGCCCGACGAGCACGTTGCTCAGAGCAATCGTGACCGCCCGGCGAGGCCCGAGTCGCTCCGGCAGCGTTGCCCCGAAGACGCGAACGAGCACGGAAACGAGCGCGTAGACCGCGAACAGCCCACCAGAGGTGGCCAGGCCCACCGATCGCGCGTAGTCCGGCAGGAACGCTCCGAACGACGAAAAGGCGGCGACACCCGACGCGAGGACGAGCCCGGGCATGATCGCTGCAGGGTGGATGATCCGTCGTCGACCAGTCGCCGATGCCGCCGACGCGATCGAGTCATCGACCACCTCCGCCGGCTCGACGCGCGCTGGCGCAAAGAGTGCGACGCCCGCTGCAAGGAATGCAAACGTGCCGGCGACGACGAACGCTCGCTCGAAGTTGTCGTCCGCGAGCACGGCCTCACCGATGATGGGACCGAGCCCGATGCCACCGAACACCGCGACGGAGAAGTAGCTCGCCCCTTCCGCCCGTCGCGCCCGTGGCGACATGTCGGCGATCAGCGTGGCGGCTCCGACGAAGACCGCTGCTTCACCAAGTCCGGTGATCCCGCGGAGCACCAGCAGCTGCCAGAACTCCGTGATCTGGCTCGACGCCATGCCACTCAATCCGGCGAGCATCGCGCCGCCGACGATGAGCACTCGGCGTCCGTATCGGTCGGCGAGTCGTCCCAGAAACGGGCGGGCGAGGATCGCTGCGATCGCGAACACGGCGACCGTCACGCCGATGCCGAATTCGCCCGCGCCGAGCGGGCCCTCGATGAACAGCGGGACGATCGGGATCAGCATCCCGATGTACACGAAGAACACCAACGCCGACGCCGTCACGATCAGGAACGGACGCGTCAGCAGCGACTCACGCTCCGCCCCGTGGCTCGTGGTCTTCGACATCGTTTCCATCCTGACGTCTCAACACACGGCCGGCAGAGCTGGATTCCCCGCCAGACCGATGTCACACCGCGCCGGCCGTGCCGAACGAACGTCAGCCCGGTGGGTCCGCGGTGTCAGATACGGGCCACGTCGACGGACACCGACAGCGATTGCGACGACGACGGTCCGACCACCACACCGCGAACGGGCGCGACGTCGGCGTAGTCGCGTCCCCAGCCAACCGTCACGTGCCTCGATGGAGCGACCACTCCGTTCGTCGGGTCGAAGTCGAGCCAGCCATGGTCCGGGATCCAGACCGAGCACCACGCGTGCGACGCGTCCGCCCCGATGGTCTTGGGTTCACCCGGAGGTGGTTCGGTTTCGATGTAGCCGCTGACGTAGCGGGCAGCGAGGCCCAACGTGCGCAGCCCAGCGACCGCGAGGTGGGCAAAGTCCTGACAGACGCCCCGACGTTCCTCGAGCACCGACCCGATCGGCGTGCTCACTTCGGTGAACGACGGATCGAAGACGAACGAGGTGAAGATGTCGCTGCAGAATGCTTGAGTGGCCTCGACGATCGGGCGACCCGGCAGGAACGACTGGCTGACGAAGTCGAGCAGTCCAGCCCGATTCGAGCCGAGCGTGACGAAATGCGACGGCGCGATGAACGGTGCCACGTCGAGCGCCATCGGGCCGCGAAGCCCGGTGACTGTTGCGCTCACCCGTTCCCAGGCACGGTCGCCGCGGGGCAACTCTTGCTCCCAGATCCTGACCTCGGTGCGGGCTTCGACGACCAACCCCTCGTGCGGACGGTGCAGTCCGAACTGAACGATCCTGTTCCCGAAGACATCGACGCGCTCGTCGACCTCATCCGGTTCGGGGTCGGTGGTGACCACCGACGACAACACCTGCTGCGAGGGCGTCTGACGGGCGAGCACGCATGCCACGCTGTAGCCATCGAGCATCGTCGCGCCGTAGCTGTACTCGGTGCGGTGGATCACCCGGTAGTGCTGGCCCGGCATGTCAGCTCCGTCCCATCATCCGCGGATCGACGGGCGCCGACAAGTACGAACCGACCACATCTCGGGCGAGGAGGTCACAACCGGCGAAGATCTCGGCCAACGTCGCCACCGTCGAGTCGACCGACTCGAAGGAGGCGGCCTCGAACGTCGCCAACAGTTCGGAGGTGACCTCGATGCCGCGTTGCCATTCGAGCTTGATCGCCTGTTCACGGACCTCACGGATCGCGGACGCGGCGGCTCGCGGGTTGTCGACCTCGACGACGAGGAGATGCAGTGCAGCTTCGAATTCGACGTCGCTGCGATGTCGGCGGCGATACGCGACCAGGCTCTCGTTCGACGCAAGCACGATCTCGATCACCCGTTGACGCTGGAAGTCGAGTCGATGATCGGACTCGACCCCGAACGATCCCGGGGTGCCGCCGGCGCCGCGCTCGTGATCGACGGTCCCGTCGACGCCGGTGAAGCCGAACGCCCCACGAACGCAGTCGATCACGCCGAACGCTCGCTCGAGCCGACGACCGACCTCGCCGAAACGCCATGCCGGGCCGTGCACCACGCTCTCGTTCCACAGGCCCACGAGCGATGCCAGGTCGACCAGGATCGATTCGAGGTGGCGACCATCGATCTGCGCGATGTCGACAACGGACGCGGCCCCTGCCGAACCGTCGGCGGTCACCAACCAACGCAGCTGCGCACGCGACTCGGCCAAGCGGGCGAGCATCCGACCCGCGGTGACCGAAAAGAACTCACGCACCGACGCCGTTTCGGCGAGGAACGATCCGAGTTGGCGGGCGAGCGCTTCGACGGCCAACGCGAACGTGGCGCCGGCTCGGTCGGGGTGCGAATCGTCGACGCGTCCGGCGATGCCGGCGATCGCGGCCAACATGTCCAGACCGTTGGCCACCCACGGCTCGGCGACCTCGGCGTCGACCGCCCCGCTGGTCCGGTCGAGAACGACCTCCATCGCCCGCGCGATCAGCTCGGCCCGTTCCATCGCGCGACCGGCCCAGAACAGCGCGTCGGCTGCGCGCGTCGGAACCGACGCGATGAGATCGACCTGCGGCAACGGGTCGCGTCGACGGACCTCCGGCGGCGCGACGGTGCCGCCGACGACCCACACATCCTTGGCGCTTGCGAGCGTCGTCGCCGTCGGATCGTCGCCCTCGGCGAGTACGCGGGCACTGCCTCCCTGCAGCACGTCGATCCCCTTGTCGCTCGCGACAAGATGGAGACGTAGCGTGACGGCGCGTTCCGTTGGCGATGCACCGTCGAAACTCGGGTACGTCGCCCACCGCGCCGTCGCCCGCTCGGCCATCGGCATGAATTCGAGGGGCCACACGCCCTGGTAGTCGGAGTTGCGACCGGTCAACCAGGCGCCGGCGGTGTCCCACACCTCTCCGAGCGCTGGGTCCTCGAGGACGCCGCAACCATGCGCGTTCGCGAGTGCCACCCCGCCAGATCGTGCTGCAAGGAGCAAGCCGGGAACTCCGACACTCCCTTCGGCGTTCACCTCCATCGGATCGACACGGTCGTCCTCCAGCCGACGGAACAGCACGTCGACGGGCTCGAGACCCGAGAGCGAACGGAGCCACACTCGGCGCTGCCGGACCACGAGGTCGGCACCTTCGACCAGATTGAGCCCAAGCCGCGTGGCCAGGTACGACTGCTCGACGAACGAGGCGTGGTCGACGCCGCCCGACAACACGACGATCCGCGGGTTCCTGGTGGGGGCCACGTCGGCGAGGCCGTCGCGCAGGCGATCGGCAAACGGATCCAACGAGCGCAACGCCCGGCCGACGTGAAGCCGAGAGATCACGTCTCGATGCACACGACTCGACACCGCACGCCCCAACAGCGCGTAGCCCACTCCGGACGGCGCATCGGTGACGTCTCTGACCACGCGCCACCGACCGTCCACGTCACGGATGACATCGACGGCGTAGTTGGTCAGCCAGCGCCGGTGCGGGCGCGTCTTGAACGCTGCAAGCCGGTACTTCGGACTCCCCCACAGCGTCGCCGGATCGACCACGGCGTCTCGCAGCAGCGTTCTCGCTCCATAGACGTCGTTGAGGATCGCTTCGAACATCTGCATCCGAGCGATCGCCCCATCGGCGAGCGCCACGAACTCGTCGCCGTCGATGACCAACGGCACCGGGTCGAGTCTCCATGGCCTCGATTCGAGCGCAACGAGGCGACCATCGGTTCGGACGGGAAGGTCGTGCACGATGTGGCCGGCACCCTCGGCAGCGAGCAGCCGATCGTGATCTACCTGACGTGCGTAGATGTCGCCGAGCCCGGCGATCGACGACATGAGGTCAGAGGCAGCGTCCATGCCGCCGGCGCCGGACATGCCCGGTTGGTGAGGCCCTGCATCGAGTCCCGCGTGGTCGGTCATGATCAGTGAACGACGTACTGCTCGTGCATGACCGCATCGAGCCGGGCGAGCGCCATCTGGACGCTCTCCATCGCGGCGTCGAGCGCCGCGCCGTCGTCGGCTGCGGGTCGACTCTGTCGGAGCTGGCGATCGGCAGCCTCGATCGCACCGAGCACCGTCGAGTACTCGGGGAGCCGGAGAATCGACGTTCGCATCTCGGCGAGGCACCCGGCGACCGACCTGGGAAATCGGTGATCGAACAGCAGGAATCGCACGACGGCCGGCCCATCGATGGGGCCACGCGTCGCGCGCTGATACATCTGGAGCGCGGACAGCGAGCGCAACACACCCATCCACTGCACTTCTGCGAACTCGTCGACCGACCCTTCAGGCTGCGAGAGCAGACCGGCCGCTCTCACGCCGAGCACGCGGGTGGTCATGTCGGCACGTTCGATGTACCGGCCCAACCGCCACATCTCGAAGACCTCGTCGCGGGTCATCGTCGACGTCAAGACGCCGTCGAGGCGCCGGCTCTCGTCGATGACACGTGCGAGGAATCGATCCCGGCGTCGACGTTCGACCGATGTGACGGCCGCGCCGCGCACGTAGATCGACAGGTCGTTGATCGTCTGCCACGCCTCCCGCGGGAGGACTTCACGGCACGTGCGCAGGTTCTCTCGACTGTTGTCGACGCTGTTGACGATGCTGTTCGGGTGCTCCCGATCCGAGATCAGGAACTGCGCGACCTGCGCTTCGTCCGACTCGGCGACCGCCGGCAGATGAACATCGCTGCCCGATATCGTCACCAACGGATGCCAGCGCGACGTGCTGATCGGAAGGTCGGCCAGCACGTCGCCGTACGATCGCAGGACGCGAGCGGAATCTTCAGCGCGCTCCACGTAGCGCGCTGCCCAGTACATCCGGTCCGCCACCCTCGACAGCAGCGCCATCAGCCGTTCGCCTGGTTCTGCATCTGCGAGTTGGTCTGTGTTCCGTTCGGCGCAGTCGCAGCACCGTCGAGCGGACCGTCGACCACCCAGGTGTCCTTGCTCCCACCGCCCTGCGATGAGTTCACGACGAGTGAGCCCTTCGTCAGCGCCACGCGAGTGAGCCCGCCGGCGGTGACGTAGCTGTGCTCACCGGTCAGGATGAACGGCCGCAGGTCGAGATGTCGGGGCTCGATGCCCTCGTCGACGAGCGTGGGCGCCGTCGACAGATCGAGAATCGGCTGCGCCACCCAGTTCCGAGGATCGGCTCGTACCGCCGCCGCCGCGGTCTCGAGTTCTTCCGGAGTCGCCCGGCTGCCGATCACGATGCCGTAGCCACCACTCTCGTTCGCCGGCTTGAGCACGAGCTCACCGATGTTCGCCAGCACGAAGTCGCGTTCCTCGTCGTACATGCATCGGTAGGTCGGAACGTTGGGGATCAGTGGTTCCTCCCCGAGGTAGTAGCGGATCATGTCGGGAACCCAGGCGTAGACGCACTTGTCGTCGGCGACACCGGCGCCCGGGGCATTGGCGATTCCGACGTTGCCCGCCTTCCACGCCCGCATCAGACCGGCAACGCCGAGCATCGAGTCGGGATTGAACGCTTCGGGATCGATGAACAGATCGTCGATGCGGCGATACACCACATCGACGCGCTCGAGTCCCTGAATCGTGCGCATGTACACGCAGTCGTCGTTGCCGACGACGAGATCCTGACCTTCGACCAGTTCGGCCCCCATTCGCTGTGCCAGGAACGAGTGCTCGAAGTACGCCGAGTTGAAGATGCCGGGGGTGAGCACCACGATCGTCGGGTCGGTCCGACCCTCGGGGGCGAGCGAAGCGAGCAGCTTGTTGAGCTCGTCTGTGTATCCGTCGACCGGACGGATCAAGTGCTGCTGGAACAGTTCGGGAAACGCCCGCTTCGCCACCCCACGATTCTCGAGCACGTAGCTCACGCCGGAAGGCACACGCAGGTTGTCCTCGAGCACGTAGAGCTGGCCGTCGCCGGCTCGTACGAGGTCCGAGCCCGAGATGTGCGCCCACACACCGAACTTCGGCCGGACGCCTCGGCACTCGGGTCGGTAGTTGGCCGAATCCTCGAGCAGATCAGCCGGAAAGATGCCATCGGCGATGATCTCTTGGTCGTTGTAGACGTCGTCGATGAACCGGTTGAGCGCCCGCAGCCGCTGGGCCAGACCGAGCTCGACCACGCTCCACTCGGCACCGTCGATGAGGCGCGGAACGATGTCGAACGGCCAGGCCCGGTCGATGTTCTCGCCATCGGAGTACACGGTGAACGAAATCCCCATCGTGAGGATGTCGAGGTCGGACACCCGCTGCCGCTCGCGAACCTCCTCGAGCCCGATCCGATGGATCAAGTCGATCAGTTCACGCGCTATCGGCCGCGGGCTGCCATCGGCCTCCAAGAGTTCGTCCACGAATGGTGACCGTACCGCGGCCCACGCCCCCGACCACGCCCCGACATTTCGTTTTCGTGAACTCGTGCGGGAACTATTCCCGCACGAGTTCACGAGAACGCGAAGGTGGTCGATCGATCGGATCGCCCAGCTACATCTCGACGGCACGGGGTCACCCGCTCGGCCTGTCGGCCCGAATGCTGGATCCGATCCGGAGGAGCCGAAATGACCACCATCTCCCCGTCACTTGCCGCGGCCATCGCTGGACGCCACGGCATCGTCACCCGCAGTGACCTCATCGCAGACGGCTACACCGACGAAACACTTCGTTGGCAGCTCACCAACGGAGTTCTGATCGGGGAACTGTTCCCGCACGAGTTCACGAGAATGGTCACTCGGTGGCGGGCTTGGGCTCCTTCGGGAGGCCGAGGACGCGCTCGCCGACGATGTTGCGCTGGATCTGGCTGGTGCCACCCCAGATCGTCTCGGAGCGGGAGAAGAAGAACGACGACATCATCGGGCTGACCGGGTAGCCCTCGCGGCGCTTGTCGCGCGCGGCACCCGGCCAACCGCCCGACTCGGGACCGCTGTCGATCAACATGCCGTCGGCGCCGTAGATGTCGACAGCGAGTTCCATCGCCGCCTTGTGCATCTCGGACCAGAACATCTTGTTGGTCGCACCCAAGGCGATCGTGCCCATGTCACCGCCGCCGGACAGCGTGGCCGACAGGTTGCGCAGGCCGTTGATCTTCAAGATCTGAATCTTGGTGTAGTACGTCATCAGGCGCTGACGGATCAACTCGTCGTCGAGGAGGCCCTTCTCGGTCGCCGCCTCGACCAGGAGGCGATATTCCTCGGCGAAACGGCGATAGCCCGTGGTCGCCGACTGGCCGCGCTCGAACGCGAGCGTGGAGTTGGCGACCTTCCAGCCGTTGTTGACGCCACCGACGACGGCGTCCTTCGCGCAGCGAGCGTTGTCGAAGAACACCTCGCAGAACTCAGCGGTGCCATCGGGTTGCACGATCCCACGGACCTCCACGCCCTCCTGGCGCATCGGCACCAGCATGTAGGAGATGCCGGCGTGCTTCTTCACGTCCGAGTCGGTGCGTGTCAACAAGAAGCAGTAGTCGGCGTGGTGACCCTGCGTGGTCCACACCTTCTGGCCGTTGATCACCCATTCGTCGCCGTCGAGCACCGCGGTGGTCTTCAACGACGCCAGATCGGAGCCGGAGTTCGGCTCCGAGAAGCCCTGGCACCAGCGGGTGGTGCCGCTGAGGATGCCCGGGAGGAACTCCTTCTTCTGTTCCTCGGTGCCCCACTGCAGGATGGTCGGGCCGACGAGCGTGTCACCGAAGAAGTC
>DATLBC010000073.1:0-15372 GCA_035527095.1 Ilumatobacteraceae bacterium
GTGGCTGTGCGGGCCACCGATGTCGTCGATGCGCTCGACGGCCTCGTCGGGCGTCTCGAAGATGCCATTGAAGAACTTCATCTCGTGCATGACACCGAAGGGGCCGCCCTCCTGCGAGGCACCGTTGTCCGCGAGCACGACGAGCACCGTGTTGTCGAGCTGGCCGAGGCGCCTGAGCCCGTCGACCAGGCGGCCGATCTGCACGTCGGTGTGGTCGAGGAACGCGGCGAACGCTTCCTGGAGGCGACATGCGAGGCGTTGCTGGTTCGTCGGGAGATCGTCCCAGGCGTCGACACCCGGGTTCCGTGGCGCCAGCTCGGTGCCGGCCGGAATGACACCGCGTTCGAGTTGGCGTTCGAACCAGCGTTGGCGGACGACGTCCCAGCCTTCGTCGAACATGCCGCGGTACTTGGCGAGGTACTCGGGCGGCGCCTGGTGCGGTGCATGGGTCGCCCCGAAGGCGAGGTACGTGAAGAACGGCCGGTCGGGCCGCACGCCAACGCTGTCGGAGATCATTCGCAATGCCTGGTCGACGAGATCCTCCGACAGGTGATATCCCTCGTCGGGGCCGGCGGGCGGTGTGATCGGGTGGTTGTCGGCGACCAATTCGGGGTGGAACTGGTCGGTCTCGCCCTCCATGAATCCGTAGAACCGGTCGAAGCCGCGGGCGAGCGGCCACTGGTCGAAGGGGCCGGCCGCCGAGCACTGCTCCATCGGCGCCAGGTGCCACTTGCCGACGGCAAACGTGGCGTAGCCGGCGTCGCTCAGAACTTCGGCCATGGTCGCCGCATGGTTCGAGATGTGTCCGAGCATGTTCGGGAAACCCGTACGAAAGTTCGACACCGCGCGCATGCCGACGGCGTGTTGCGACCGGCCGGTGAGCAGCGACGCCCGAGTCGGCGAGCACAACGGAGTCACGTGGAAGTTGGTGAACTGCAGTCCGCCGGCCGCCAGAGCATCGAGGTTCGGCGTGTCGATGTCGGAGCCATAACAGCTGAACTGGGCGAATCCGGTGTCGTCGAGCAACACGACCACCACGTTCGGTGCCTCGTCGCCGGGGTGCGGCGGCTCGTCGTAGTACGGCGTCGACTCGGCGACGGTGCGCCCGATCGTGCCGTCGAATCTCGATGGTCGTGTCATGTCAGTTGCCGTCCTGTTCCCAGTCGTCGATCAGTGCGTCGATGCCCCGGCGCCAGCTGGTGGCGATCTGGTGCCGCGACCGAGCATGTGTCCCGCGCATCACGTCCCATGCCTCGACAGAGGTGAACGCGTCGATCACCGCGACGAGTTCGGCGACCCGGCCGGGCGGCCTGCCCCGCGATTCCGTTTCGAAGGTCGCGCGGACCTGGTCGGCGAGTGCTGCCTTGGTCTGGGTCGACGCTTCGAGCAGGGGTTCGTGTTCGAGCGCGCGCAGCCGACCCAACGCCATGATCGCCCCAGCCTGCTCGTAGAGATCGAGCCGCGACTCGACCAGGGCGGCGACGCGCTCGGCGCGAGAGCCGTCGCCGACCGCTGCCACCAGCGGAGCGAAGCGTTCGCGGAAACGGCGGTGGGCGTGCACCTGCAGGTCGTCGAGACCGTCGAAGTACCGGAAGATCGACGCCACAGACACGCCCGAGCGTTCGGCGACGAGCTCGGCCGTGGGCGGGATCTTCCCCTCCTCGGCGAGTTCGAACACCGCGTCGATCACGGCGGTCCGCCCGCGCTCGCGCCGGGCACGTCGTCCGTCGATCGGTGTGGCCTCCCCGACTGCTTCCCCCATCGGGAGCGAGTGTAACTATTGCGAGTCAGATGCGCAATAGACAATCACCAGCGCGACACACCCGCCGCGATGAGCGAACCGACCGGATACGGCGGTCTGGCTCATCGCAACCCACCCCAACTCACCCGCGATGAGCGAACCGACCGGATACGGTGGTCTGGCTCATCGCAACCGTTGACGCCGGAGCGTCAGCGGCGGAACCAGCTGGAGCGTCCGCTCGACGAGGCGGTATCGGAGCCACACTGGCACCGATCGCCCTGGGGGACATGGCCGAGCACCTGCTCGACGTGAGCTCCGCAACCGGCCCAGCTCGGCCGATCGCACTTCCTGCAGGTGGTTTGTCTACACATACCCCCAAGGGTATATTAACAACATCGGAATTGCTACTCCCCCGTCGGCAGTTCGACGACCACGGTGAGCCCGCCGCCAACCGTATCAGCGAGCACAACTCGGCCGCCGGACGCTGTCGTGAGTGTGTCCACGATCGCGAGTCCGAGCCCCGTGCCGGCTCGGGACGTGTCACCGCGCCAGAACCGTCGCATCGCGTCGACCTTCGCCGCATCGTCGAGCCCCGGACCGTGATCGACGACGCGCAACTCAGCGGTTCGATCGGCAATGCGGGCGATGTCGACGTCGATGCTGGAACCGGGCGGCGCGACGGCCAGTGCGTTGTCGAGCAGATTGTCGAGGATCTGCTCGATCGCTCCCGGAATGCACCGGACAAGCGTCGGCTGGTCGACGTGACGGTGTCGCAGCTCGACGCCTCGCTCGTCGGCGCTGGCCGTCCACGTGTCGACACGGTCGCGTACCAGTTCGCCGAGGTCAGCGACCGACGCGACCGGTTGATCGTCAGCGCGTGCGAGTTGCAGGAGGTTCGACACCAATTCGGTCAGCCGCTCGGTCTCCCCGATCGCACGTTCCAACGCGTCGACGGCGTGGGCGTCGGGGGCACCGCGGTCGGCCGTGGCCAGATCGCTCTGCAGGTTCTCGAGGCGGAGCCGCAACGCCGTGAGCGGAGTACGCAACTGGTGCGATGCATCAGCGACGAAGCGCCGCTGATCGCTGAGCACAGCGTCGAGCCGTTGCGCCATGGTGGTCATCGTGGCATCGAGTGCCCGGATCTCCGGCGGACCTTGCGCCACCGGCTCGGCGACCGAGAGATCACCGCCCGCGAATCGGGCCGCCGTGGCCGTCAGGTCACGCAGCGGTCGCGTCACCGACCGAGCGATCACCCAGCCGATCAGCGTCACCGTCGCCAACACCACTGCGGCAATGGCACCGAGCGCAAGCCAGAAGTTGCGGACCCGTTGGTCGACGTCGCCGGTGTCGAGCGTGATCCGAAGCGCGCCATGCACCGTTCCCCCGGACGCGACCGGCACCGCCACGTACAGCAGATCGGTTTCGAGCGTGTCGGACCGGCGAGTGCCGGACGTCCGCACGCCCTCGAGGGCGGCTTCCAACTCGGGTCGAGTCGAGAAGTCCCGATCGATGTCACCACCCGTGTCGACCTGCGAGATCCCGTCGACATCGACGACCACGACGCGCGCTCCGGTCCGGTCCTCGTAGGTGTCGGCCGGAATTGGATCGAGCGGCGTTCCCGCCTCGAGATCGTCCTCATACAGCGTGGCGATGACGCTGGCATCGTGCTCGACATCGGCGGCGAGCCGCTCGCGTTCGCGTTGGGAGTAGAAGACGCCGAGCGGCACCATGAGCATGACCAACACGATCACGGTGATCGTCAGATAGCTGGCCAGCAGGCGGCGGGTCATGTCGACGTCAACCCTGCACAGGCATGGGTTCGTCGGCGGCGGTGTACCGGTACCCGACCGATCGGACCGTCTCGATCACCTCAGGCGTGAGCTTGCGGCGCAACGAGGCGATGTGGACATCGAGCGTCTTCGTCGACCCCCACCAGTGCTCGTCCCAGACCTCGCGCATCAGCTGCTCACGCGTCTTGACCGCTCCGGCGTCGAGCGCAAGGCACAACAGGAGGTCGTACTCCTTCGGCGTGAGTGCCACCGACTCGTCATCGAAACGGACCGCATGTCGGCGTCGATCGATCACGAGCGTTCCGACCGTGACCGGTTCGACCTCGCCGGGCTGCGCGTCGGACTGGCCGACGCGACGCAGCACCGCACGGATCCGTGCGACCAACTCTCGGAACCCGAACGGCTTGACGACGTAGTCGTCGGCGCCCAGTTCGAGCAGGACCACGCGATCGATCTCGTCACTGCGCGCGGTGACCACGATGATGGGCACATTGCTCGAAGCTCGAAGCTCCTGGCACACGACGCGCCCTTCGAGATCGGGCAGGCCGAGATCGAGCAGCACCAGATCGACAGGGTCCGCCGCCAGTGCTGCGGCCCCCGTGGCTGCGAGCTCGACCTCGAATCCTTCGCGCCGCAGCCCTTCGAGCAGCGGATCGGAGATCGTGGGATCGTCCTCGACGAGCAATAGGCGCACGTCATCAGGTTCGCGCACTCGACGACCCGGCTCGGGATCGCTTACCCAACGTTTGCCTTCGGCTTGCCCCCTGCTGGAACGCATGTGCGTACGGTCGATCACATGACCTCGACACCACCAGTTGCACCTTCAGAGCCTCGCCGCCCGGGCCGGTCACTCACGAGCCGCACCTCGCTGCTCACCGCCGCCGCCGTCGCCGGTGTGCTGCTGGCCGGCACCGCGGCGGTCGCTGCGAACATCGGCATCCTCAACGCTGCCGACAGCAGCACCATCGGCGAGCTCGCCGCGACCGACGATCTGCTGCCCGCGGCGGGATCGGACGCCGACACTCCGACGACGGTGACCGTCGAGACCGCGCCGTCAACCACGCTGGCCAGCGCGCCAACCGCGGCCCAGCAGTACGACATCGCCGGCACCGGCACCGTGTGGGTCGTGACCACGACCAGCGGGCTGGCGCTCGATCACGTGGTGGCCGAACCGGGCTGGGTCTCGACACTGACCCAGGCCGACCTGCGCTCGCTGCGAGTCGACTTCGTGAACGGCGACCGAACGATCGTCTTCACCGCATCGATCGGCGACGACGGACTCGTCGTCGACGTGACCGAGCCGACGACCGTCGTTGCGGCAACGTCGGCCGCGTCCTCTGCATCCTCCGCCGCGACGCCGACCACGGCCCCGAAGGCAGGCGGGACCTACGAGGACGACGACCACGATGACGACGACGACCACTACGAAGACGACGACCACGAGTACGAAGGGGCCGACGACGATGACTGAGTTCGATCCCCTCCTCAACAGGCGGCCGCTGCCTCCGCCCACAGCAGGCCCGACGCCGTCTCGCTCCACCGCTGCCCAAGTGCGGCGACCACGTCGGCGCCATGCAGCACGCGGATCACGGATCGCCAGTGCCGGTCTGGGCGTCACCACCATGTTGGGCCTCGTCGCCTCGATGGGCATCGCCGGTGCCGTCGCCGACGACGCCGCCCCCACGGCAGCTGCGACCACGCCGCTGCCGACCGCTGCGACCTCGCCGACCGCCCCCGTTGCAGCGGTTCCCGCAGCTCCCACGGCGACGCTGCCGCCGACCGCCGAAGCGACCACGCCGCCGGTGGCGACCAACCTTGCTCCGGTGACCCTCACGGCCCGTCCCGAGGTTCGAGTGGTGACTCCGGCTCCGGCTGCAGCGGCGGCACCCGCACCAACTCCAGCACCAGCGGCGACCACCAGTGGCAGTGGCTGAGCATCGCGGCCGCGTGATGGCGAGCGAACTGCAGATCGTGACGGTCGGCGACGATCCGCCGTCGGCCCCTGATGGCCACGCGATGCTCGTCGGCCTGCTCGACCATCTCGAGGCCTGCTGGAGTCGGTTCGTTCCCGACAGTGATCTCTCACGACTGAACCTCGCAGATGGGCATCCTGTTCAGGTCGATCCGTCGACGATCACGCTGGTCGCGACGATGATCGAGGCGTGGCGGGCAACCGAGCAGCGGTTCGATCCCACCACGCTCCCGGCACTGATGGCAGCCGGCTACAGCTCCAGCATCGACGACCCTCGACGCATCACCATCCTGCCGACCGGCGCACTCCGCTTCGACGACAGCGCCGCCGTCCGGCCGAAGCTCGATGACATCGAGATCGACCTCGATGCCGGGATCATCCGCCTCCCGGTCGGATTGACCATCGACGCGGGCGGGATCGGCAAGGGACTGGCAGCAGATCTGGCCGTCGACCTTGCGCTGCGATCGGGTGCCGACGGCGCGATGGTCAGCATCGGCGGCGACATCGCAGCATCGCAACGCGCTCCTGAGAGCGAGTGGCGGGTCGTCATCGCCCATCCAGACGCCGACCGGGAACCCGTCGGCACCATCGCACTGACCGGCGGTGGCGTGGCCACATCGAGCACTCGATCACGGCGCTGGCGCCACGAGGGCATCGATCGTCACCACCTGATCGATCCGTGGACCGACGCGGTGTCGACAACCGACCTGGCATCGGTCACGGTGATCGCCCGATCCGGATGGCTCGCCGAAGCACACGCGACCGCAGCGATCCTCGCCGGCAGCGAGCGGGTGATCGAACACCTCGACCGCCACGAACTGACCGGAGTCGCCGTCACGATCGGCGGTGACGTCCTCGCCACCCACGACCTGGCCCCACTCTCCGGCCTGGCCACATCAGGCGCGACGACAGGAGACCGATCGTGAATCCACAGGTGTGGTGGTACCTCACACGAGCGTCCGGCATCGTCGCCTGGTTGATGCTCACCGCATCCGTGATCTGGGGCATCGTGCTGTCGACGAAGGCCTTCCCCGAGCATCGGCGACCTGCCTGGCTGCTCGACCTGCACCGCTGGCTCGGCGGGCTCGCGGTCGCGTTCACCGCGATCCACCTCGGCGCGCTCGTCGCCGACAACTACGTCCACTTCGGCCTCGCCGACCTGCTCGTGCCCTATGCATCGTCGTGGCAACCCGGTGCCGTCGCCCTCGGTGTGGTTGCGATGTGGCTACTCGCCGCCGTCGAGTCGACCTCGCTGGCAATGAAGCGACTCCCCCGCCGGGTCTGGCGCTGGATTCACCTCTCGAGTTACGCGGTCTTCCTGCTCGTCAGTCTCCATGCAGCGTTCGCCGGCACCGACACCGCGCACTGGCTGTACCAGGGCACTGCGGTCGCCTCGATCATCGCCGTCGCCTGGGCCGCCCTGTACCGCTTGACTCACCGTCGCAGGCCCCGACCGGCCCCGGCGGCACGTCCCCGCGCCCAAGCGCAGCTCTGACAACAGCAGACCGATCGAAATCGACAGGCTGTTCGGCCTTCCCGCTCACCGGTGAGCGGAGCAACCACATCCGGCCAGTTCGCTCATCACACGCGTCACCGGGTGGTCAGACGAGCGTGAAGGTGACGCCACCGATCTCGGTGCGTTCACCGACTCGCGACCGATCACCAGCAACGAGCGAGACCTCGTCGAGGCCATCGCCACGCGGCCCGGCCGATACGAACGTCACGTCCTGATCGAGTCCGAGCTCCTCCCACCGGGCGTGCATTGCTTCGGGATCGATCGCCGACACCACCGCACCGGCGATCCCGGTCACCGCAGCCTGTGCCAGCAATTCGTCAGACCGGGACCGCCAATCGGGACCACCCCACCGCCAGCTCCCTTTCGGAACAGGCTCGTCGATCGACACCAACGTGCCGCCCACGTCGGCCGGATGGAGATGACGGCCCCGGATGTCGGGCAGATCCCCGGCCCACACCACTCGGGCACCACGCTCCGACAGGTGCTCGACGCGCTCATCCAGGTCGTCGACTTCGAAGATCGCCATGTAGCCGCCGGCGCCAGAGCGCTTGTCGAGCAGCCGCTGCACCGTGGTGCCGTCTCGAATCGGCGACAGCACCTCGATGAACTGATCGCCGACCAACAGGAGTGCGTTGCGCAGCCCGAACTCGGCAACACCGGGATCGTGAAAGCAGACGTGCAACCCGAACGTGGCGCACAACTCCTCGACAACGGGATCGAGATCCGGAGCGATCATCGCCACCTGCCGCAGGCGGATCACGATTCACCTCTCAGGAATTCGATGATGCTGGGGAACGTCGTGTGGTGCTGAACCATGAAGATGTGGCCTCCTTCGAACACCTGCAGTCTCGCGCCCGGGAGGCGCACCGCGAAGAGCCGAGGTTCTCCGTCGGCGCAATGCCGTCGCCGCGACCAGCGCACGGCCACCACCCCCGAGCTGGTGTCGAAGTCGATGTCGATCCCGTCGGACGCAGCGAAGGGGGCATCCCCGTCTCTCGCCGCAACGGCACCCGGATCTACGCTCCGCCCATGCCCCTGCATCATGTCGCTTACGCCACCCGGGACGTCGACGCCACAACTCACTTCTACGAAGACCTGATGGGGTTCCCCTTGGTCCACACCGAGGTCCAAGCGATGGGCAAGAGCTGGTTGCGACACGTGTTCTACGACATCGGCCCGAACGAGCGCGGCGAAGCGGAGTGCATTGCCTTCTTCCAGTTCCACGAGGTGGGTGAACGACCCGAGTGGACCACCGACGTCTCCGACGGTGTCGGGCTGCCGTTCTGGGTGAACCACTGCGCCTTCCGCGCCACAGCGGAACAACAGGACGCCGTCCGTCATCGGATGAGCGCCGAGGGGATCGAACCGGCGATGGAGCAGGACCACGGCTGGTGCCATTCGCTGTACTACCTCGACCCCAACGGCATCATGGTCGAGCTGTGCCGCGACACGCCCGGCTTCGAGCCCAATCCGGCAGAGGCACACCGGCTCCTGAGCGTCGACCCGCTGGTGGAGACATCCCGCGAGGCCTCGACACCCGGCCGCCCAGCGGCGTCGGAGGCCTGACATGCCACGCCTTGGGCAGGTCGCCAAGGACGACGCCCATCCCCTCGGCCAGGCGGTGTACTCGATGATCTTCGGCGACCGTGATCCGGTCGCCGAGCCCGGCACGGCGTCGGGCACGCCCGGCAACTGGTGGACCGTGTTCGCACTGGTACCCGATGCGTTCGACCACACCACCGCCGGCTTCCAGTTCTACCGCGACCCCGGACGCCACATCAGTGCCCGGCTCCGCGAGCTCGGCCAGACCCGAGCCGGGTTCGCCGTCGGCAGCCGGTTCGTCTTCAGCCAGCACTGCAAGGCGATGCGCGACGTGGGCTTCACCGACGCACAGGTCGCCGCACTCCCTGCGTGGTCGGTCGCCAGCTGCTGGAGCCCGGTCGAGCGGGCGGTGCTCGCGTACACCGACTGTCTCGTGCTGCAGTCTGGTCGGGTGCCCGACGCGCTGTTCGCCGAGTTGCAGCAGCACCTCTCCGACGAGGAGATCCTCGAGTTCACTTACATCACCTGCACCTACGCCATGCACGCGACGATGAGCAGAGCGCTGCGATTGGAGTACGACGATGTCGACGACCCGGTGGTCGAGGTGGCGGACCCGTCTGGTCAGTTCTCCGGTCTTGACGTGATGGCCGCCGTCGATGACGTCGACGGCGGCTGAACCGGCCTGATGCTCGCTTGCCTCGGCGACCTCGTGGAGGACGTCATCGTTCGTCTCGACGGCCCCGTCAACGTCGCCTCGGACACCCATGCCCACATCTCGCGACGGCGCGGCGGCAGTGCCGCGAACGTCGCCGCCATGGCGGCGACGCTCGGACACCCCACTCGCTTCCTCGGCCAGGTGGGCTCGGATGCGATCGGTTCGGCACTGCTCGCCGAACTCGACGACGAGGGTGTCGATGTCTCGATGGCGAGGCGCAGCGGCTCCACGGGCACGATCGTGGCGCTCGTCGATCATCTCGGTGAGCGCTCGATGCTGACCGATCGACGCGCCTGCCTCGATCTCGACGACCCGGACCCGGGCTGGCTCGATCGGGTCGCGGTGTTGCACGTGCCGTTCTATTCGCTGGCGAGCGGGAGAATCGCCGGGACAGCGGCGACGGTGATCGCTTGGGCGAGCCAGCGCGGCATTGCCGTCGCGGTCGACCTGTCGTCGACCTCGATCATGAACGAGGTGGGCATCGCCGAGGTGGGCAGGCGGCTCGAGAGAAACCCGCCAACCATCGTGCTGGCGAACGCCGACGAGGCCGCAGCGATCGGCATCGATGGCCCCGTTGCCGGTGCGCTGACGGTGATCAAGCGTGGGCCTCGGCCAGCGGTGATCCGCTGCCCTGACGGCACCGAGTTCGAGGTCGATGCGATCGCCATGCCGGGCGTCAACGACACCACGGGCGCCGGCGATGCGTTCGCGGCGGGATTTCTCACCTCGCCCGGCTGGGCCGACGACCCCCGAGCAGCCTGCGAGTCAGGTCACCGCGCTGCGGCAGGCCTGCTGCGCAGTCGCTGCTGAGCCGATCAGAATCCGAGCAGGCCGGTGAGGTCGAACACGTCGCCGTCGGCCGGCAACTCCACGCCGAGCGATTCACTGCTCGTGGTCATGTCGAGCTGCATCCCGACCGTCTGGCCGGCGATCTCGGTGCCGAACGACACCCGGCGCAACTGGTTGTCAGCGGTGACCCACACGTCGTAGGTCACGGTGTCCGGGAGATCGATGTCGGCGAGTGCCGGGTCGAGGTCGGCCTGCGGGACAGCCGCGAGCGCTGCGGCGATGTCGACGCTGACCTCGTAGTGTTTGACCTCGACGCCGTCGATGGTGTCGATGCCGACCTCGGTGGCGTTGTCGGTGTCGAGGAGCGAGCGGGCGATGTCGGTGGGGTCGATGGCGAACTCGTCCTGGAGATCGTCGAGGGCTTGGCCGCTCTGCTCGGCGAGGGCACCGAGGTCGATCGAGACCCAACCGGCGCTGTCGGGAAGGAACCCTCCGAGTGCAGACGCATCGAGGTAGATCACGCCGGCCGAGCCGTCGACGAGCACCGTCATGTCGCCACCGCCGAACGGCATCGGCGTGTCGCCGAGCCCGAGCAGCGAGGAGACGTCGGTGGTGACCATCACCAGTTGCGAATCGTTGTCGACGGCGCCGGACACCGTGATCTCGCCGAGATCAGAAGCCGACACGGTGAGGTCGAACTCGACGGTGGACGCGGTGATCGTGCTTTCGGCGGCCGCGATCAGCGAGTAGGGCTCGGCGATGTCGGCACCGTCCCCCGATCCGCCGCCGGCGAGCGCCACGAATGCCGCGACGCCGAGTGCCGCCACGGCAACGACCGCGGCGACGAGCGCGAACGGCCGGCGACGTCCGCCCGAAGCCGTCTCGGCAACTGGAACGAGGTCGGCGTCGGCAAGCGAGGACGCAGACGAGTCGGTCACCGGAGGACCGCTCGGAGGGGCGAACGTCGAGGTCATGAGCCAAGGGTACGGCGTGACGGGCGCCCGGTCACGTCACGGTCCCGTCAAGAGTTCGTGCAGGTTGCGGGCCAGAAGTACGGTCGATCCATGAACGTTCCGCACGTCGACGTCCTCGTGATCGGCGCCGGGATCTCTGGCATCGGAGCCGCCTACCACCTGCAGGTCGAGTCACCGAACCGCACCTACCTGATTCTCGAGGGCCGTCCCGACATCGGCGGCACCTGGGACCTCTTCCGCTATCCCGGCATCCGCTCAGACAGTGACATGCACACGCTCGGCTTCGAGTTCAAGCCGTGGACCGGCGAGAAGGCGATCGCCGACGGCCCCTCGATCATGACGTATCTGCGCGAGACAGTCGCCGAGTACGGCATCGACCGCCACATCCGTTTCGGGCAGCTCGTACGCATGGCCGAGTGGTCGAGCGAGACCGCCACGTGGACCGTCGAGGCCGATCTGACCGATGGTGGGACTGCGACCTATACGTGCAAGTTCTTGTCGATGTGCTCGGGCTACTACTCCTACAAGGCGGGCTACACGCCGGACTTCGTTGGTCGCTGTCGGTTCGAGGGTGAGATCGTGCATCCGCAGGAGTGGCCGGAGGACCTCGACTACGCCGGCAAGCGGGTCGTCGTGATCGGGTCGGGTGCGACTGCGATGACGCTCGTACCGGCGATCGCGCGAACGGCCGGTCACGTCACGATGCTGCAGCGCTCGCCGACCTATGTGGTCGCCCGGCCGGACGTCGATGCGATCGCCAACGGATTGCGCAAGGTGCTGCCCGACAGCGTCGCGTACCGGGTCACGCGAACCAAGAACACCCTCCTGCAGCACGCGGTGTACAAGCGGATGCGCAAGAACCCCGAGCAGGCGAAGGACTTCATCGTCAAGAAGGTCGGCGAGGCGCTCGGCCCCGACTACGACGTGAGCACCCACTTCACGCCGACCTACGACCCGTGGGACCAGCGTCTGTGCGTGGTGCCGAACGGCGACCTGTTCGAGGCGATCAACGACGGTTCTGCATCGGTGGTCACCGACCACATCGACAGCTTCACCGAGACCGGCATCCAACTCGAGTCCGGCGAGCATCTCGACGCCGACATCATCGTCACGGCCACAGGGCTCAACATGGTGACGCTCGGCGAGGTCGAGTTCGTGGTCGACGGTGAGCCGGTCGATTTCGCCCAGACGGTCGCCTACAAGGGGTTCGCGTACTCCGACGTACCGAACCTCGCGTCGACGTTCGGGTACGTCAACGCGTCGTGGACGCTGCGCGCCGACCTCATCGCGCGATACGTGTCCCGCCTGCTGAACCACATGGACGAGACCGGCACCCAGGTCTGCACGCCGCGCCTACGAGCGTCCGACGCCTCGATGCAGCTGCGGCCGCTGCTCGACGACCTGACGTCGGGCTACATGCGCCGAGCGGCAGACCGCTACCCGAAGCAGGGCGACCGCGAGCCGTGGATCAATCCGCAGGACTACGCCAAGGACAAGAAGATGTTCCGCAAGGCGCCCGTCGACGACGGCGTCATGCACTTCACCACTGTTGTCATCACCAGTCCGTAGGGCGGTAGTCCTTGAGGAACTGCCCCCAGATGTGGGTGCCGGTGTTGGTGCCGTCGATGATCGGGTCGACGATGCGGGCGGCGCCGTCGACGATGTCGAGCGGCGGGTGGAAGCGATGCTCGGCCTGCTTCTGCTCGGCGATCGCTGCCGGGTCCTCGTCGCTCACCCATCCGGTGTCGACGCTGTTCATGTGGATGCCCGAAGCGTGATAGTCGGTCGCGGACGTGCGCGTCATCATGTTCAGCGCCGCCTTCGCCATGTTGGTGTGCGGGTGTCGAGTGGTCTTGCAGAGCCGGTAGAACTGCCCTTCGACCGCTGACACGTTCACCACGTGCTTGTGCTGGCCCGGCGTCGCCTCCATCAACGGCTTCAGTCGAGCGTTGAGGACGAACGGCGCCACAGCGTTGACCAATTGGGTCTCGAGCAGTTCGACCGACGACACCTCGTGCAGCAGCAACCTCCACGAGTTCCGCTCGCGCAGGTCGACCTGCTGGAGGTCCTGATCGAGCCGACCCTCCGGGAACAGCGCATCCTGCGCGACGAGCTCGTCGGGGAGCAACGCCGTCTGCGACAGCGACGCCGCGCGAGTCAGACCGGGAAGCGGCGCCGCCTCGGCGAGGGCGACGTCCGCTCCCCCGCTGTCGCCGTCATCGCTGCCGGGAAGCAGGTGATAGCCGCGCAGCCCCTCGTACGCACCGACGAGCTGCAGCACCTCGGGCGTCAACGTGTCGAGGGCGGCCTCCTCGCTGTTCATCATGTGACGGTAGAAGTCGGGGGGCCGTCGTACGGTCTGGCAGGCGTTGTTGACGATGAAGTCGAGCCGATCACGCGTCGTCAGCACGTGGTGGGCGAACGCCTCGACACTCGGCGTGTGGCGTAGATCGAGACCGAACACCTCGAGCCGGTCACCCCACTCGTCGAAGTCCGGCTCGGCTGCGTAGCGAGCCGCCGCATCGCGAGGAAAGCGCGTGACGACGATCAGCGATGCGCCGCAGCGCAACAGCTTGATGCCCGCCTGATAGCCGATCTTCACTCGACCGCCGGTCAACAGCGCCACGGTGCCCGTCAGGTCGGCGAGTTCGGCCCGCTTCGCAAAGTTGAACTCGGCACAGTCCGGGCAGAGCTGGTCGTAGAAGCGGTGGATCTCGCGGTACTTGACCTTGCAGACGTAGCAGTGCTGTTCGTCGATGGTCTCTCGGTACGTCGGTTCGTCGACGTCGTGTTGCACGAAGTCCGCCGGGGGTATCGCATTAGGAGTCGTGAACACCGCCTGGTCGCGAAGCGTGCGGATCCCCGCGCCCGCGAGCACGCCTTCGTCACGTCGCACTCGATCGGAACGGCGCTGTCTCTTCAGCGCCTTGGTGCGGAGCCGACGCACTTCTGGGTCAGGGCAGAAGACGTCACCGGCCGCGTTGAGTAGCGCCGTCTTCTGCTGCGGGGCGAGGAGCGCAAGGAGCGCTGGCTCCGACGCGACCTTGCGGAGCAGCTCGGTAGCGTCGAGCAGGCGCTGACGAAACTCGTGATCTGCGACCGGTTCCTGGGCGCCACCGGCGGGCTGCGAAGGAGTGGTCATTAACGTCCAGGCTACGCAGCAGGTTGCAGACCCAGGCGAACCTCAGTACAGGAACATGGGCTTACCGCCCACGTGGCGGATCGTCGGCTTGTACAGCTGGGGGTTGTACATCTCACCGACGTCGACGCGCTTGACGCCTTCGCCGATCATCGAGATCGGCACGTTGGTGTAGGTGCCGCCGCGCAGGGCGACCATGCGACCCGACTGGCCTTCCATCGCGAGGTCGGCAGCCATCACGGCGTAGTTGTTGGCGACCATCAGGTCGAGGGAGTCGGGGCTGCCCGAACGCATCAGGTAGCCAATCGTCTGATTGATGATGTTGATCCCCGTGACCGTATTGAGCATCGAGCCGAGCTGCTCGCCGATGCCGCCCAGCTTGCGGTGCCCGTAGGCATCGGCTTCACCGCGCAGCGACATCTCGCCGCCTTCGATCACAGCGCCCTCCGAGATCGTGACCATGGCGTAGTTGCTCGGATTGGAGCGACGGTCGTCGACCAGGAACGCAGCCAGGCGGTCGATGTCGACCGGTACCTCCGAGATCACGGCTCGGTCGACGCCGGCGAGGTAGGCGGTGATCAGCGAGGTCTCGCCGCTGTACCGACCGAACAGTTCGATCACGGCGATACGTTCGTGTGAACCGGTACTGGTGCGCAGGTTGCTGATGAACTGGACTCCACGAGTCACGGCCGTCGAGAACCCGATGCAGTAGTCGGTGCCATGGACATCGTTGTCCATCGTCTTCGGGATGGCGATCACCGGTACGCCCTCTTGGTGCAACCTCAGACCGTACGACAACGTGTCGTCGCCACCGATCGGGATGAGCACGTCGATGCCGAGGGCATCGAGCACCTTGATCGCGTGCGGTGTGAAGTCGTACGGCGGCTCGGCGCCCTCGGGGGCTTCGAGAAAGTCGGGGATGGCGTCGGCCTTGACCTTGCCCGGATGGGTCCGCGAGCTGTGCAGAATCGTGCCGCCGGTGCGGTCGATCGTGCGCACCCAGGAGGTGTCCATCGGCTGGGTGAACTCGTCGAGCGACTCGGGATGGTCGGGATTCGCATACAGCAGCCCTGCCCAGCCGCGGCGGAGGCCGAGCACCTCATGGCCTTGTTCCGCAGCTCTGATCACCACGGCTTTGATGGCGGCGTTGAGGCCCGGGACGTCGCCCCCACCAGTCAGGATTCCAATTCGCAC
>DATLBC010000074.1:0-25202 GCA_035527095.1 Ilumatobacteraceae bacterium
CTCATCGCAGCACGTGATCGCAACCGCAATCTCAAACACAATCTCAACCACACCAACAGGAGAACAGCAATGACCGAAGCAGTGATCGTCGATGCCGTCCGCACCCCGGGCGGCAAGCGAAATGGCAAGCTGAAGGATCAGCATCCCGCCGCCCTCGCGGCGCAGGTGCTCAAGGCGCTCGAAGAGCGCAACGGCCTCGACCCGTCGATGGTCGACGACGTGATCATGGGTTGCGTCATGCAGGTCGGTGAGCAGTCGCTCAACATCGGCCGCAATGCGGTCCTCGCCGCCGGCTGGCCCGAAGAGGTCCCGTCGACCACGATCGACCGCCAGTGCGGCTCGAGCCAGCAGTCGATGCACTTCGCTGCGCAGGGCGTCATGGCCGGCGCGTACGACGTCGTCGTCGCCGCTGGTGTCGAAGTGATGACCCGCACGCCGATGGGTGCATCGGTGGTGCAGGGCATGGGCTTCCCGTTCCCGCAGGAACAGCTCGACCGCTACGCCGAGACCGGCCTGCCCCCGCAGGGCATCGGCGCCGACATGATCGCCGTCGAGTACGACATCAGCCGAGGCGACCTCGACGAGTTCGGTGCGCTCAGCCAGCAGCGTGCCGCCATCGCTCGTGACGAGGGCCGCTTCGAGAACGAGATCATCCCGATCGAGGTCGAGATCGACGGCCAGATCGAGATCGTCACGTCCGACGAAGGCATCCGCGAAGGCACCACCGCCGAGACGCTCGGCAAGTTGAAGCCCGCCTTCAAGGAAGACGGCCTGATCACCGCCGGCAACTCGTCGCAGATCTCCGACGGTGCATCGGCCGTGCTGATCATGAGCAAGGAGAAGGCGGAGGAGCTCGGCATGAAGCCCCGTGCGCGTTTCCATGCGTTCGCCGTCACCGGCGCCGACCCGGTCACGATGCTCAAGGGTCCGATCCCGGCCACGAAGAAGATTCTCGAGAAGACCGGCCTCACCGTCGACGACATCGACCTCTTCGAGGTCAACGAGGCCTTCGCCTCGGTCGTGCTGGCATGGCAGAAGGAGACCGGTGCCGACATGAGCAAGGTCAACGTCAACGGTGGCGCCATCGCCCTCGGTCACCCGCTCGGAGCCTCTGGCACCAAGTTGATGGCGACGCTGCTCAACGAACTCGAGCGCACCGGCGGCCGCTATGGCCTGCAGGTGATGTGCGAAGGCGGCGGCATGGCCAACGCCACCATCATCGAACGCCTCGACTGAGCGCGTCCGTCTCGCAACCGCAATCTGCCCGGATCGTCGCGCCGAGCGCGACGATCCGGGCATCTTTCGGCCCGTGACCGTTGACCAGCAGACACGGAGTTCGCGAACGAGTACCGTCGAATCCATGTCCTGGACCGCACCGGCGAACACGGCGGTCGTTCGAATCACTACGAACAGCGGTGCGGTGCACGTGACCGCCGAGGGCGACCGGACCGAGTGCTGGTCGAACGTCGACGCACTCGACGGGTCGCCGCTGACCATCGACGGCGGCAGTTCGAACGTCGAGGTACGCGTGCCGGATGGCACCGATCTGGTGATCGGCTCCACCTCGGGAACCGTGACCGTCGACGGTCGCGTCGGGGCGCTCTCGGTGCTCACGACATCCGGACGGATTTCGATCGACCACGCCGCATCGGTCGACGCTCGCTCCACGAGCGGGCGAGTGGAGGTCGGTCACGCCGACGGCTCCTGTCGCGTGGTCTCGACCAGCGGCAGGGTCGAGATCGGTCGCTGCGGCGCAGCTGACGCAACAAGTGGGAGTGGCCGGATCGTGCTCGCCGATGTGCACGGATCCGTGCGAGCCAACTGTACGAGCGGCAAGATCGTCGTGGGGGTGGCCGGGGCTCACGATGTCCGAGCTGAGACCGTGTCGGGACGCATCGAGGTGTCGTACCCCGCCGAGGTTCGGCCGCTCGTCACCTCCTCCGTCGCCGACCTTGCCGCGACGACGTCCAGCCACGACTGCACGGTTGTCGCTCGCTCGGGCAGTGGCCGAGTCGTCGTCTCGGCCCGATGACGTCCGAGGAACTTGGGCCGTCGACGGACACGGTGCTGTTCACCGATCTGGTCGGCTTCACCGAGTACAACGATGTCTTCGGCGATGCCGCGGCGGTGGCGGCGCTCGACACGCAGTTGGCGATCGCCTGTCACGCGCTGACCGGTGACAGTCGGCTCGTCAAGGAGCTCGGCGACGGGCTGATGTTCTGGTTCCCACATCCAAAGGCCGCGCTGGCGACCGCGACGGCGATCCTGGGAGCGATCGACTCGGTTCGCGAACACGACGGATTTCCCCTCGGAATTCGCATGGGAATGCATGCCGGTGCCGTGACGGCCCGTGGCGACGATGTCGTCGGCCACACGGTCAACGTCGCGTCGCGCATCGTCGACCTCGCTGGTCCCGGCGAACTCGTGGTCTCCGACAGCGTGGTGGCCGCGCTCGAGCCGACAGCGGCGACGTTCCAGCCGGTCGGCCCGGCGAGGGTCAAAGGTGTCCAGCAGCCCGTGTGGCTCCACCGCCTCGCGGGTTGACGACGCCGAACGAGTCCGGAGTCGAGCGGCCGCTGCGCTGCACCCGTGAATCGCCGAACTGCCGGCGCGACCGCGCCGCGCTGCCAGACTGCGGCTATGTCTCGCCGCAGCATCGTGATCGACACCGACACCGCCTCGGACGATGCGGTTGCGCTCGTGCTGGCAGTTCGCGAGCCCTCGGTCGACGTGCGCGCCGTCACCGTGGTCGCCGGCAACGTGCCGATCGACCTCGCCGTACGCAATGCGATCGTCACCCTCGACCTGGCCGGCGGCTCGGACATCGCCGTGCACGCAGGCAGCGATCGCCCCCTCGCGCGCCCGCTCGACACGGCACAGTTCGTCCATGGCCTCGACGGGATGGGTGGCGCATCGCTGCCGGCGCCCTCGCGTGCCGCGACATCGACCGACGGTGTCGGAGCACTGGTACGGATCTCCGCCGAAGAACCTGGTCGGCATGATCTGGTCACGCTCGGCCCGCTGACGAACATCGCCGCCGCGCTCGAGCGCGACCCGGAGTTCCTGACGAAGTTCGGCCACACCTATCTGATGGCGGGCTCACCGGATGGCGTGGGCAACGTCAATGCGCTCGGCGAGTACAACGTCTGGGCCGACCCCGAAGCAGCGAGCGCAGTCTTCGCTGCGCCTGGCGCAAAGACGATGATCGGCTGGAACATCTCTCGCACGTTTGCCGTGATGAACGATGTCGAACAGGCGCAACTCGCTGACGTCGGACCCCTCGGCAGGTTCGCCATCGACATCAACGGCGACGTCGAGCAGTACTGCCTCGAGACGGGCCTGGCCGGCTTCGACCTCCCCGATCCGATTGCGATGGCGGTCGCGCTCGACCAGTCGATCATCGTCGATTCCACCGACGAGTGGCTCGTGGTGGGCCTCGACGGTCCGACGCGTGGGTGCACCATCCCCGACCGCCGATTCGGCCGGCCCGATCCGAACATCCGTGTGCTGTGGTCGGTTGACGAAGCAGCGTTCAAGCGTCGCCTGCTCCGCGCCTGCGCCGCCTGACCTCACACTCCATCAACCACGTTTGCGTTGAGGTTTGGGTGGCCCGTCCCGCCGGAACTCCGACACAAACGTGGTTGATGCTGGGGGTCAGCGGGGAGGGGGCGATCGCCGGCCATCGGCCCTTCGAAGCGGGTGCGCTTGAGTTCGAAGAACGAGTCGACGTCCATCATCGTCACCAGCGCATCCCACATCGCCACGCTCTTCTCGGTCGATGGGATCCGTGAGATGACGGGACCGAAGTAGCCGGCCTTCTGACCGTCGGAGTTCCCCAACGCGATGATCGGCGTACCGACGTCGTTGCCGACGAGCTCGAGGCCCTCGTCCATCGCCTCCCGAATCACTGCATCCCACGAGTCGTCGGCGAAGGCCGCTGCGTGCGACGTGTCGAGCCCCACGGTCGCCAGTGCGTCGGCCGGATCGAACGGGCTCTCCTTGTCGTGGTGGATTCGAGCACCGAACTCCCAGTACAGCTTGAACACGCCGTCGTTGCCGTCGGTGGTGCGCACGGATTCCATCACCCGCAGCAGGCCGTGGGTGAATTTCGACCCCTCGTACCACGGCGCGTCCGGATCCGGTTCGTTCTTGAAGAACAGGCTGATCGGTCGCCAGGTGATGTCGATGTCGCGGTGCGGTTGCACTTCGTCGACGACCCAGCGGGCGGTCGTCCAGCAGAAGGGGCAGCCGGGGTCGACCCAGAAGTCGATCTTCATGTCGTCACGTTGCTTTCGTGGTTGGGGGTACGTGGGGGATGGAGATGCCGATGCCGCCGTGCTCGTCGGCGCCGAATCGTTCGATCTCAGCCGGGAGGTCGAGCGGACCCACCGAGGAGCGTGCGGCGAGGTCGGCCTCCGTGAGGAAATGTGCGGGGATGATCCAGACGACCTCGAACTCGATCCCATCGGGATCCCTCGCGTAGAGGCTCTTGGTGGTGCCGTGATCGCTGGCACCCACGAGGGCGGATCGTTCCCGAAGCACGTGGGCGAGCCGTTGGAGTTCGCCGAGCGTGTCGACCTCCCACGCGAGGTGGTAGAGGCCCACCGTTGAGCGACCGGCGTCTGACGGTGCGGCATCCGAACCGATCTGGAACAGCCCGAGATCGTGGTCGTTCGTGGAATCTGGAGCCTGAAGGAACGAGGCACCAGGGAACTCACTGACGACGCGGAAGCCGAGTGCTTCGCCGTAGAACTCGGTCGACGTCGCGACGTCACGAACGTAGAGAACCGCGTGGTTGAGTCGGTGAACGCCCATCAGATGATCTCAACGAACTTGCGTACGCAAATATTCCTCCACGGGCCGTCGTGCTCGTCGTATTCGTCGGGTCCGGACGGGCACGGGGGCGAGAAATTGGTGCTGTGTGGGTCGGGATCGGCGGCGAGACTGGCGAGATGGCCGAGCAGACCGCGGTGAGCGGTTCTCGTTGGCGTGCTCTCGCTGCGCTGCTGCGGCCCGACGCGTGGCGTTGGGTCGGCCTCGGCGTGCTCGTGGCGCTCGGATCGGCGCTGATGATCGCCGGGCCTCTGGTGGTGCGGCGTGTCGTCGACACCGCTGCCGACGGCACCACCGCCGCCGAGATCACCCGGCTCGCGCTCATGTTCCTCGCGATCGCCGTGTGCGCGCAGCTGATCGGAGTGGTCGTCGCCTGGTTGGCGACCGTCGCGGCGTGGAGGACCACCAACGACCTACGCCTGACGATGACGCGCCATGTGCTCGGTCTCGATCACGAGTTCCACCGAACGCACACCCCGGGCGAGCTGATCCAGCGCGTCGATGGCGACATCACCTCGGTCTCCGACTTCCTCAGCCAGGTCGTGACCAAGGCCGTCGGCGCCGCGATGCTGGTGGGTGGCATGGTCGTGGTGCTCGGGGTGATCGACTGGCGCCTCGGTCTCGGCATGGCGGTCTACGTCGGTCTGTCGGTGGCGGTGATCGTGCGGACCCGGCACCGGGCGGTCTCGGAGTCGTCCGACGAGATGGGCGCGCTCGGGCGCCTGTACGGCGGCATCGAAGAACGATTGACCGCAGCGGAGGATCTACGCGCCAATGGTGCCGCCGATCACGTTGCCTGGCGCTTCGTCGAAGACAGCGAAGGCGCGCTCGTCAGCGCAGTTCGGCGCGAGCGCGCCTTCCTCGTCATGTGGTGGTTCGTCCAGGGAGCGGTCGCCGCTGGCTGGGTGTTGTCGCTGGTGCTGGGTGCTGCACTCGTGGCCGCCGGCACGATCACCGTTGGCACTGCCTTCCTGCTCTTCCAGTTCGTGTTGCTCATCGCTCGTCCCCTCGAGGAGGTGGTCCACGAGCTCGAGACGGTCCAGAAGGCGAACGGTGCCATGGTGCGAGTCGCCGATCTTCTGGCGATTCGACCCAACGTGCTCGATGACGGCGAGACCAGTCCACCACCGGGACCGCTCTCGATCACGGCGACGACCGTCGACTTCGACTACGGCGACGACCGACCGGTGCTGGCCGGCGTCGACCTGCACATCGAGGCTGGCCGGTCGGTCGGCATCGTCGGCCGAACCGGAAGTGGCAAGACCACGTTCTCTCGTCTGGTGCTCCGACTCGTCGAGCCGACCGGCGGCCTGGTCGAGCTCGGCGGCGTGCCGATCGCCGACATCGCCCTCGTCGAACTCCGCCGACGTGTCGCACTCGTTCCGCAGGAGGTCGAACTCTTCGCCGGAACCTTGCGCGACAACGTCACCCTCTTCGACGACGAGCCGACCGACGACGACGTGATCGATGCACTTCAGCGCGTGGGCTTGGGAGCGCTTGCCGACAACGGCATCGACCGAGCGCTCGGCGCCGCCGGGGCAGGGCTCTCCGCGGGCGAAGCCCAGTTGCTCGCGTTGGCCAGGGTCTGGCTGCGCAACCCCGACATCGTCGTGCTCGATGAAGCCACCGCCCGCGTCGACCCCGAGACCGAACGACGACTCGAGGCTGCGGTCGTCGAGCTGATGCGTGGTCGTACCACGCTGGTGATCGCGCATCGCCTGTCGACGCTTCGTTCGGTCGACGAGATCATCGTGTTCGACCACGGGCGCGTCGTCGAACACGGCGACCGCGCCGACCTCGTCGGCGACGACGAGAGTCGCTTCGCCCGCCTGCTCGCGCTCGCCCTCGACAGCGAGTCGGCGGATGCCCGATCGGAGGTGACGCCGTGACCACTGGCATCGATCTCGCGTACCACGACCCCGAGATCGGCCCCCGCCCGCCAACCGCTGCCGGCGCCGGGCGCCACGATCCGGCCCCGGACGACGAGCTCTCGCTCGAGGGGGTGCCGAACGTGTGGGCGCTCGCGTGGCGTGTGTCCCAGCATCGGCCGAAGGAGTTCTGGATCGGCTGGCTGCTCTTCGTGGTGTTCTTCGCCATGCCGGCGATCAGTGGGTTCCTGCTCGGTCGTGGCTACGAGGCGCTCGAACGCGGCGACACCACCGAGACGGTGTGGTGGGCCGCTGCGATCGCCGTCAGCGAAACCATCCGAATGGTGTCGATCCACCACGGCGCGTTGATCTGGACCAAGGCCTGGATCCACATGCAGACGCTCTTGCGCGCCAACATGCTGGCCGCGCAGATGGCGAGCGGAGGCATGCACGCGGGCCAGCCGGTCGGTTCGGCCGGTTCTGCCATCACGCACTTCCGCGACGACACCGAAGACGTCGCGAACCTCGTCGATGGCATGGTCGACATCTCCGGTGGTGTCGTCTTCACGGTGATCGCCGGCTTCGTGCTGGGTGCCGCCGACGCCCGCGCTGCTGCCGTGCTCGTGATCCCGCTGCTCGGTGTCGGTATCGCCACGCGGGTCCTCGACACCCGCATCAAGGAGTACCGGGCGGCCGACCGGCTGGCGACCGAGGGCGTGACCGGCCTGCTCGGCGATGTGATGGCAGCCGCCACCACGGTGAAGGTGAACGACGCCACCGAGCCGACGCTTCGCCGTCTCGGCGTGCTGGTCGAGCGCCGTCGCGTCACCGCCGTCCGCGACCGGGTGCTCGAAGAAGGGGTGCAGGCGTTCAGCCAGGGCGCCGCCGACATCGGGCTGGGCCTGGTGCTCCTCGTCAGCGCGGGCGCGATCGCCTCGGGCGCGTTCGATCTCGGCACCTTGGCGCTGTTCACGGCGTATCTGGGGTGGTTGAGTTTCCTGCCGCGGATGGTGGGACGGGTCCTCGCTCGACGCAAGCAGGCAGGCGTTGCATTCGACAGGATGCGCGCCCTGGTCGCCGATCAGGAGGCCGCCAACACCGTCCGGGACCAAGAGCTCCCGATCGACCCGCGCGATCAGCAGGTTCGGCCGGACGTGACGCGCCCCGAGCGCGTCCGGCTGGAACGACTCGACGTCGTGGGACTGGGCGTTTCGTACGTTGGTCGACCTGTCCTCCACGATGTGTCGTTCACCGTCAGCCGTGGGGAGTTCGTCGTGATCACCGGTCCCGTGGGCGCCGGAAAGAGCAGCTTGTTGCGCGCGCTGCTCGGCCTTGCGTGGCAGGCCGACGTCGTGGGGTCGGTCGTGTGGAACGGTGCCGCGATCGACGACCGAGCAGCGTTCCTCGTGCCGCCGAACGCTGCGTTTCTGTCGCAGGTGCCACAGCTGATCTCCGACAGCGTTGCTGACAACGTCGGGCTCGGACCGGTCCGTGACGACGAACTCGAACGCGCCTTCGAGCTGTCGGCGATCGCCGACGACATCGCCGCGATGCCCGCCGGATCGGCGACGTTGATCGGCCCACGCGGCTTGCGGCTCTCCGGAGGACAGCGTCAACGGTTGGCCACGGCGCGGGCGCTTGTCCACGCGCCCGAACTGGTCGTGCTCGATGACCTGTCGAGCGCGCTCGACGTCGAGACCGAAGTGCAGTTGTGGACCAACCTCGCGGACGCGGGCATGACCGTGATCGCCGTTTCGCACCGCGCCGTGGCCTTCGATCGCGCCGATCAGGTGCTGCGTCTCGACGCCGGCCGCCTCACGCGCTGATCGCACCAGGAGCGACCCCCGAGGTCAGCGCTCGGCAAACGCGAGGGCGAGTGCCTCTGGTGCGGACGGCGCGTCGGCAAACTGTCTGGCGATCGCCTGGCAGCGTTGTGCTGCGGAGGTGTCGGCCAGTGCAGCCGCGATCGCCGCGGTGATCCTGTCTCGATCGCTCGGGCCCAGCGGCCGCCGTTCGCCGGGCCGTGCCTCGGGACGAACGACTCGACCGAGCTGATGACCCTCGACGATGCCCGCGTTGGAGAACTGATCGGAGAACGATGGCAGGACGACGACGGGCACACCGGCTGCGATCGACCCGTACACGGTCCCCGAACCGCCGTGGCACACCGTCAGCGCCGCCTCGGCCACGACTCGGCGCTGGTCGACCCATTGCTCGACGTGCACGTGGTCCGGCACCGTCCCGAGCGCTGACGGGTCGAGGTGGCGACCGATCGTGAGCAGCACCCGAGCGTCGACGTCCCGGAGCGACTCGATGAGCAACCGGTAGTGGTCCAGTGCGGCGGCCATGTGCGGCAGCACGGTGCCGAGGGTGGCGTACACCAGGGGTCCGGAGGCGCCCGGCCACCAGTCGGGCAGCGGGCGATCGTCGCCACCCGTCGGCCCGCCGAAGCGGATCGTCGTGGGGAACGGCGACGGATCGAGCAGTTCGGGGAACCGCGTGATGTAGGGCGCCTTCCGAATTGCCGCGGTCAACCCGGTGTCGTGCTCGTCGAGCGCGGGAGCGGCCACGGCCAGCGAACCCCATTCGATCCGAGCGAGCGAGATCGCGACCTGCGCCATCGGAACGTTCGCCCGAGCTGCGAGTGCCGCGGAGGCGAACTCGCACGGATCGCGCACCACGACGTCGGGTTCGAAACGACCTGCTTGCTCGACGAGCGGCTCGTACATCGAGCCCGCCGCCAACCTGGCGAACAGGTCTCGGTTGCCGATGACGGCCGCGTCGGCAGCGGATGCGACTGCAAGGCGATCGCGCAAGGGCGCAATCGCGGCCTCGGGTGGCTCGCCGCCCGGTGCGAACGTGAACCCATCCGAGCGAACCATGTCGGCGAGCGCCGGCGGTCCGACGACGAGGACGTCGTCGCCTCGTTCGGTTGCAGCGCCCAGCACGGCCGCGAGCGGGATCCAGTGGCCGGCCCCTCCCAGCGAGCAGGCGCCGAGTACCCGCATCGCTCAGGTTGCCCGCTGACGCGCTCGGTGGTCGGCGGTGTGCGTGCGGCTGGCGCAGCGAGGGTCGGCACAGAACCGGCGCGAGCCGTTGCGGGTGACGTCATAGAAGAGATGGCTGCAATCGGTGGCCGCGCAGGTGCCGAAGCGGCTCGTTCCGTGGTCGCACAGCTCCTGAGCAAGCGCCATCAGGAAGTCGGCGATGACCTGATCGTCGAACGTGGCCGACCCTGGCGTCCAGTGGATGTGGAGACTGGCACCGTCGTGCTCGGTGAGCGACGGCGTGATGTGGATGCCGCCGAGCTGCGCGTTGATCCACGCAACCGTCGGGTCGGGCTCGGCGCTCGGGAGCACGAGCAGCGTGTCGACGATCGTCGCGACCCGTTCGTGGACCCGGTCGATGGCTGCAGCCGATGCTCCAGCTGCCCGGCTGAAGCGGTGTTCGTCGAGGAGCGCCCGGACGTCGACCGGGTCCCCGTTGGGACTGTCGGTCGCATCCGACAACGCGTTGGTCAGGTCGACCAGCGCCTCGATCGTGAGCCGGATCTCCGTGTCGTGCGCGGACGTGACGTACACGAGAGCGAGCGTAACCGTCCGCGACCATGTAAGGTACTAAACAGATTTAGCCACTTACACGAAATGCTGCCTCGCCGATGAATCTCGCTCTCAACTCCCTCGTGGTCGTCGCCACCGTCCTCGGTTCGTGGATGGCGTTCCCGCAAGCGCGTCGGATTGCACGCACGCGCAGTGTGGAAGGTGTGTCGGCAACATGGATCGGCGTGAGCCTTGCCATCAATGGATGGTGGCTCACCTACGGGTTGGTGGCGGGCATGTGGGCGGTCGTTCCGGTGTCGATCATCTCGCTGTTGCTGTACGGGGTGATGGCATGGTTCTTCGTTCGGTCGGTGGGCCGTTCGGCGCTGCCCGGATTGACGCTCGGGGTCTTCGGCCTCGGCATGATCCCGCTGCCCTTCCTGCTCATCGGTGGGTGGGAGCTCGCAGGCGTCGCTGTCGGTCTGTCCTATGGTGCGCAGTTGCTGCCTGCGGTCGTGGCCTCGCTGCGAACCTCCGTGCTGTCGGGCGTGTCGTCGACCA
Source organism: Ilumatobacteraceae bacterium (assembly GCA_035527095.1). Lineage (GTDB taxonomy): Bacteria > Actinomycetota > Acidimicrobiia > Acidimicrobiales > Ilumatobacteraceae > Sva-07. The sequence continues at coordinate 10,802 of DATLBC010000074.1, forward strand.
CGTGGATCATCGCCCTCGCCGAAGCAGCGTTGTGGCTGGTCTACGGATTCGGGGTGGGCGACGCAGCGCTCACGCTGGCCGGCCTGGTCGGTGTGGGCATGGCCTCGGTGATCCTGGCTCGGCTGGCGGTCACCGGGCACCGCCCGTTCGTGGTCCTCGACCCGCGCCATCGGCTCGAGTTGGCCACGTCGGGTTGATCCCGGACGGGTGCGCCGCGCGTGCCGCGCGGTGGACAATCGCACAACCGTCACTAGTCTGGCGGGGTAAACGTGAGTCAACGGTGGCTCCGATTTCAACAAGGAGCCGAAATGGCCACAGGTACAGTGAAGTTCTTCAATGACGAGAAGGGCTTCGGTTTCATCTCTCGCGACGACGGCGACGACGTCTTCGTTCACTACTCGAACATCCAGGGATCGGGTCGCCGATCGCTGAGCGACGGCGACACCGTCGAGTTCGAGATCGCTGCGGGCCGCAAGGGTCCCGAAGCGGTCGACGTCAAAGTCGTCTGAGGAGGCGTTCCGATTGGCTCGAAGTCCACAGTCCTATCAGAAGCGTCAGCGAGAGCTCCGCAAGAAGGAGCGCAAGGCCGAGAAGCTTGCCGTTCGACACGGCAAGTCATCGGAGTCCGATGAGGAGGCCGTAGAAGGCCCCGACGAGGATGCGCTGCTCGAGGAGTTCCGCCAGTTGAACGAGAAGTTCGCTGCCGGCGATGTCGAAGAGGACGACTTCGAGTACCGCAAGGCGGAGATTTTCGCCGAGCTCGGACTCGGGGAAGCCCCCGAACCGCGCGAGGAAGTCTCCGAATCCGCCGACTGACCCGACGAATCGCACGAATGCCCCCGGGGAGACCGGGGGGCATTCGTCGTTTTCGGCGTGCTCAGTTCAGCTTCGCCGGGCTGTGAGCCAGAAGCCGGTGCCCGCCCGGGCGGTGCGACCGCTCCAACGACCCGGCAGCGCTCGGATCACATCGTCGGGCGGCAGATGGATCGGCGTCTGATCGCCGAGCGTGTTGACCCACGCGATGGTTCCGCCAGGGCGCAGGATCCGGTCGACCTCGTGCGGGAACAGCAGCATGTTGATCATCAGCACCGCGTCGAACGAGTGGGCGCGGAACGGCAGCATCGACGCATCGGCTCGAACGCGAGGCGCCAGCTCGCCCGGCGCGTGCCGCAGCATCTCTGCCGCCAGGTCGGTGGCGACGAGCGAGCCCACGGCGCCGGACAGCACGCGTGTACCCGCTCCGGTGCCCGAGCCGAGCTCCAGCCAGTCGCCTCCGAGTGGTACCTCGCCGCGATCGAGCGCATCCAACACCGGTGCCGCTTTGGTGGCATCGACGTTGTTCGTCGACCAGTCCGCCGCCATCGAATCGAAGATCGCCGCCACACGATCCGCGTCATCCTCGGTCCACGGCTCACCGAGGGCCACCGCCCGGGTGAGCACCCGCATTGGATGGTCAGGCCCGGCGAACAGCTCGGGCTCCCTCGCCGATGCATGGTTGGCCAACCGATCGATCACCCGGCAAGTGTTACACCTGGCGTCAGGCCCGGGGAGCAACACCTGTTGCATTGATCGCTCGATAGTTATATAGTGCTGCACATGCCGAAGGCACTGCCGCCAGAACTACTCGAACATGTTGCAGAGCGATTCCGCGTCCTGGGCGACGCCACTCGGCTCAGCATCATCCGGACGTTGCTCGATGACGGCGAACAGAACGTTGGCCAACTCGTCGATCGTCTCGGCACCAGCCAGGCCAATGTGTCCAAGCACCTTCGGGTTCTGCACGAGGCACGGATCGTCAGTCGGCGAACCGAGGGCACGTCTGCCTACTACTCGGTCACCGACCCGAGCCTGATGCCGGTGTGCGCCATCGTGTGCGACCGCCTGCGTGAGCAGGTCGCCGACGATGCCCGAACGTTCGCCGTCTGAACAGCCGCTCGCCGCTTCTCCCCACCCGACAACCCGCACCCGGAAGGAAACACCCCAATGAGTACCGACCTCGAACCACCGCCATTGCCTGATACATCACTACATGAGCATCAACCGCTACAGGTGCACGATGACATGGAAACCGACGTGGTGCACCCGCCGTTGGCCCGCATGGGTCGGTGGGCCCACGGCCACCGCAAGCTGATGATCATCACGTGGGCGGTCCTCGCGATCGGCCTCGGCGTGTTCGCTCCGCGTTTGGAGCACGCCCTCTCCGGTGCGATGTGGGAGGTCAACGGCAGCGAGTCACTCGCGGCACGCGACGTGATCGACGAGCAGTTCGGCGGTCTGTCGTCGCAGTCGGCCGTCGTCGTGATCCAGAGCCAGACGACCCCGATCGACGATCCTGCGTACCAACAGGTGATCACCGACGTCAACGCGCTGATCATCGCCGAACCCGGATTCGGTCAGCCGATGCCGGCGCAACCCGGCATGGACGGCATGACGGTGATGATCCAGGCCGGTGCCGAGGTCGACCCGACCGAAGCCGTTCGATCCGCGGGCGAACTCGGTGACGAGATCTCGGACCTGTCCGCCGAGGTGGCGGGCGACGAGATCGCGGTCGCGCTCACCGGCTCACCGGCGTTCTGGGACGACTTCAACGAGGTCAACCGCGAGGGCATGCTCAAGGCCGAGATCCTCACGTGGCCCGTCACCGCCGTGATCCTGGTGATCGCCTTCGGCACGCTCGCGGCGGCCGGTCTTCCACTCGTGCTCACCGCTGCTGGACTGCTCGCCTCGATGGGCGTGCTCTACGGCATCACCCAGATCACCGATCTGTCGATCTGGACCTTGAACTTCGCCATGATGTTCGCGCTCGCGCTGGGCATCGACTACGCCCTCTTCATCGTCACCCGCTACCGAGCGGCGCTGCACGCACACCCCGAGGATCCGCAACACGCGGCCGGCATCGCCATGGACACCGCGGGCAAGGCCGTGCTGTTCTCCGGCATCACCGTGTTGATCAGCCTCTCGGCGGTGCTGCTCGTTCCGATCCCGGCGTTCCGCTCGATGGCCGCCGGCATGATGCTGTCGGTCAGTTTCGTGCTGCTCGCTGCACTCACGCTGCTGCCGGCACTGCTCGGCCCCGGCATCGACAGGTTCGCCCTACCGTGGCACTCGAAGGGCGACCACCACAGCGAGTTCTTCGCCAAGCTCGCCGACCGCATCCAGGCTCGCAAGTTCCTCGTTGCCGCCGGCGCGGTCGTCGTGCTGCTCGCACTGGCGTTGCCACTGCTCGGACTGAAGACCGGCATGCCCGGTATCACCGTGTTGCCCGAGGACGAACAGGCCCGACAGGGCTACGACATGATCGCCGACGGCTTCGGCCCCGGTGGCCCCGGCCCGATCCAGGTGATCGTTCCCGCCGACCAGGACGCCCAAGCCGTCGCCGACCAGGTGATGGCAACCGAGGGCATCGTGATGGCCTTCCCGCCCCAGCCGGGCATGGAGGGCGCCAGCATCATCCAGGCCGTCGGCGCCTACGACCCGTCGTCCGACGAGGCGCTCGCCCTGATCCCGGTGCTGCGAACGGACCTCCCCGACGGCGTGCTCGTCGGCGGGCCGGTCGCGGAGAACTTCGACCTCGATCAGACCTTGTCGGACAAGGCGCCGCTCGTCATGGGCGTGGTCCTCGTCCTGGGCTTCATCCTGCTGATGATCGCCCTGCAGGCAGTGATCGTCGCGTTCGTCGGCGTGATCTTCAACCTGTTGTCGGTCGGAGCAGCCTTCGGTGTCGGAGCACTGGTGTTCCAGCACGGCATCGGGTCGAGCTTGCTCGGCTTCGACAGCCAGGGGTACCTCACCTCGTGGGCGCCGCTCTTCTTCTTCGCCCTCGTGTTCGCCATCTCGATGGACTACACGGTGTTCCTCCTCGCCTCGACCCGCGAGCACTTCGAGCGCTCGGGTGACTCGGCAGAGGCGGTGCGAGGCTCGTTGAGCCATACCGGCCGGCCGATCGTCGCCGCCGCCGGCGTCATGATTGCGGTGTTCTACACGTTCGCCATCGCCGGCACGCTGCCGATGAAGGAGATGGGCCTCATCCTCGGCACCGCCGTGTTGCTCGACGCCTTCCTGATCCGGTTGGTGCTGGTCCCGGCGGCGTTGTACATCATCGGCAACCGAGCCTGGTGGCTGCCGAACTGGATGCACCGCATCCTCCCGAACGTCAAGTTCGCCCACTGACCCGACCACGACACCGGCTCGTTCCCCCAGCCCGGTTCTCCGGGAACCACCGTGGTTCCCGAAGACCCGGGCTCGGGGGACTACGTGCGGGTGACGGCGGCGAAGGCGATGGCGGCGGCTTGGCCGACGTTGAGCGAGTCGACCGCCGAGTTGATGGGGATCCGCACGTGGCGATCGGCCGCGGCGAGGGCAGACCGGGTGAGGCCCGGGCCTTCGGCGCCGAGCAGCACGGCGACCCGGTCGGGGATGGGGACGCTCCAGAGGTCGTCGGCAGTGGGCGCGGGTGTCATCGCCCACACCTCGAAGCCGGCAAGGCGCACATCGCTCAACACGCCGGGCCACTGGTCTGGCGAAGGCCGAGCAATCGGCAGGTTCAACACTTCGCCCATGCTGACCCTGACGGTGCGCCGGCTGTAGGGATCGGTACATGTCGGATCGAGCAGGAGGCCATCGAAGCGGAATGCCTTGGCCGCCCGAGCGATCGCTCCGAGGTTCTCGTTGTCGTTGAGACCTTCGAGCACGGCGACCCGACGTGCTCCGTCGAGGACCTCTCCGACGCCTCGCAACGGACGGCGTCGCGCACACGCCACGACGCCTCGATGCAGATCGAAACCCACCACTTCGGCGATCACGTCCCGATCGGCCACGTACACCGGAGTCCCGCGAGCAGCCAGCCCATCGAGATGCGACGAAAACCGCTCGACCCGCGACGGTGCGAGCAGCACCGACCTGACCGAATGACCCGATTCGATCAGCCGGTCGATCCCGACGTAGCCCTCGACGACGAACAGTTCCTCGCCCTCGTACCGGCGGCGATAGGCCTGGTCGTTGAGCGAGCGGTAGTCGTCGAGTCGCGGGTCAGCGGCGTGTCCGACAACGATGGTCATCAATGGGCGAACACCTGCGAGTCGTCGGCGAACGCCTTGAACTCCAACGAATTGCCCGACGGGTCGAGCAGAAACATCGTCGACTGCTCGCCGACCTCGCCAACGAATCGTGTGTGCGGCTCGATGACGAAGGTGACGCCGGCAACCCGCAACCGCTCGGCCAGCTCACTCCACTCGCGTGGCGTCAACAGGACACCGAAGTGAGGAACGGGGACGTCGTGTCCGTCGACCGGATTCGACAGCGCCGAGGGCCGCAACGACGGGTCGAGGTGTGCGACGAACTGATGGCCGTACAGATCGAAGTCGACCCACGACTCGGCGCTGCGACCTTCCGGGCACCCGAGCACGTCGCCGTAGAACCCCCGGGCGGCACCGAGGTCGTGCACCGGCATCGCCAGATGGAACCGTGATGGGCGGTCGTCGGCGCTCACAACGGCAGGACGTAGGTGCCCTGGGCGGTGGCGGTCGGTCGGTCGGAGCGATCGTCGCACCACACGCGCACGGTGCCGACCACGTTGCGTCGCCCGGCGACGTCGAGCGTCGCCTTGGCCCACAGAACCCTTCCCTGCGCGGGTCGCAGGAACCGGATGGACACCTCGGACGTCAGCGCCATCGGCTCGATACGGCCCGTCGCGCCGAACACGAGGTACCAGAGCGCTGCGTCGGCCAAAGCGAACTGCGACGGACCGGACACGAACGCTCCCGGACGGAGTTCGGCATCGGAGATCTCCCGTCGGGCAACGGCGAAGTCCGCCCCGATCGAGTCGCACGCGTTGTTCGAGCCGGGAAAGAGCTGCTCGACCATCTCGTTCACGGCGGTCGCTGTCGGCAGTGGGGATGAGGGGCGCGTGTCGTCGGCCGTGGCGGAAGGCATGCACCAACGCTACTTGGCAGATCGTTCCAGATTCGCGTGAGCTTCATTGCGACGGCGAAAGCGTGGCATCGTTGCGATCATGACCGACAGCGACGCGACGATGTCCTTCGATCCGCTCGATCGGGTGATCGTCGTGGGTGCCTCACTGGCGGGCCTCCGCGCCGCAGAGACACTTCGTCAGCACGACGTGGCCACGTCGATCGTGGTCGTCGGCGACGAGGTTCACCGCCCCTACGACCGCCCCCCGTTGTCGAAGAAGCTGTTGTCCGGCGAGTGGGAACCCGATCGAATTCACCTCCGTCAGCCGGACGTGTTCGATGATCTCGACGTCGACTGGCGCCTCGGCAATGCTGCAACAGCACTCGATGTTCACCGGCGCGAACTCGCGCTTGCCGACGGTTCCGTACTCGGCTTCGACGGTCTGGTGATCGCCACGGGCGCTCATCCACGCCGGCTCGCCGGTCAGGACACGTTCGATCACGTCCACGAGTTGCGCACCCTCGATGACGCACTCGCGCTGCGAAACGAGATCGTCGGCGGTGGCCGTCGGGTCGTCGTGATCGGCGCCGGCTTCATCGGTCTCGAGGCCGCCGCCACCGCAAAGATGCTCGGCAACGATGTCGTCGTACTCGAGGGAGCGGCCGCCCCGCTGATCCGCGGCCTGGGCACCGAGATGGGCGAGGCGGTCGCCGACCTGCACCGAGCGCACGGCGTCGAGGTCCGATGTGGTGTCTTCATCGAAGCGCTGGCGGCTGAAGGCGTTCGCCTGCTGGGCGGCGAGATCGTTCCCGCCGACGCAATCGTGGTCGGCATCGGCGTCACGCCGAACACGCACTGGCTCGAGGGCAGCAGCGTTCGTCTGCGCGACGGGGTGGTGTGCGATGCCAACCTCAACGCGCTCGACGTGTCGGGACATGCGATCCCGGGCGTGTTCGCCGCGGGCGACGTCGCTCGTTGGCCGAACGGGCTCTTCGACGAAGAGATGCGCGTCGAGCACTGGACGAATGCCGCCGAACAGGGTGCCCATGTTGCGGCCAACCTGCGCCGATTCGCCGCCGATGAACCGTTCGAGCCGTACGAACCGCTGCCGTTCTTCTGGAGCGACCAGTTCGAACACCGCATTCAATTCCTCGGCCGGGCGGCACCCGACGACGAAGTGCAGGTGGTCGCCGGTTCGGTGGCCGACGCAAAGTTCCTGGCGTTGTACGGGCGAGAAGGTCGATTGCACGGTGCCCTCGGTGTGAACGCGCCGCGATGGGTGATGCCGACGCGAAAGCTGTTCCTCGAGCGGGCGTCGTGGGACGAGGCGGTCGCGGCCGCTGCCGGGCTCGACGCCTAGGCTCCTCGGATGACGTCAGCGGTGTCACACACCTCGAAGGTCTGGGCCAAGACCACCGATCTCCGCGTGGTCAGTGGCCACGGTTGTCGGGTGGTCGACGTCGACGGCAACGAGTATCTCGACTTCACCGCTGGCATCGCGGCTGCGTCGACAGGCCATGCGCACCCGAAGGTCGTTCAGGCAATCGCCGATCAGGCGGCGCGCTTCATCCACGCACAGCAGAACGTCTACACCCACGATCTGCTCGAACCGTTGGCGACCAAGCTCAACGACATCACCCCGCCATCGATCGATACGTTCTTCTTCGCCAACTCGAGTGACGAGGTGCTCGAAGTCGCCGTGAAGGTGGCCAAACACGCCACAGGTCGCCACAACATCGTGGTGTTCGACGGAGCGTTCCATGGACGAACTCACCTGACCATGGCGATGTCGACGGCCCGTGCCATCGACCGCGCCGGGTACGGACCCTTTCCGCCGGGCGTGTTCGTGTCGCCGTTCCCCGACCCGCATGCGTCGGATCAGGAGGCCGAGGTGAGCAGCGCGCTGCGCGGCTTCGACCGCCTGTTGCGAACCCAGGTGGTCGCCGACGAGATCGCGGCGATCGTGATCGAACCCGTGATCAGCGAACGTGGCTACATCCCCACGCCGGCAGGGTTCATCGCTGGGCTCGCCGAGCGCTGCCGGCAGCACGGAATCCTGTTCATCGCCGACGAAACCCAGAGCGGGTTCGGACGCACGGGCAGGATGTTCGCGATCGAGGCCCACGACGTCGAACCCGACATGCTCTGCATGGCCAAGGGCATTGCGTCGGGCTTCCCGTTCGCTGCGCTCGGGATGCGAGGTTCGATCGATGCCAGTTGGCGTGTCGGGAGCCAAGGCGGTTCGACCAACGGCAATCCGATCGGTTGTGCCGCTGCGTTGGCCACGATCGAGGTGCTGACCGAGCCGGGCTTTCTCGACAACGTCCATGCCCGCGGGACCCAGCTGATCGACGCCTTGCGCGAGATGCAGCAACTCGATCAGGCGCTGCTGTACGTGCGTGGACGTGGCCTGATGGTGGCGACCGAGTTCGACTCGCCCGAACGCGCCGAAGCGGTCGTTGCGCACTGTCTTCGTGAGCACCGCGTGATCCTGATGCTTGCCGGCACCCGCAACCGAACGGTGCGTTGGATGCCGCCGCTCGTGGTGAGCTCCGACGAGGTGAACGAGGCGACCCACGCGTTCGCCGCTGCCATCCGCGCCACGGGCTGATCGTCGCCGATGGCCCGCCTCGATTCGTCCCGCGTTGCGGCGTGGCGAGGCCTTCAGGCGCTCGTCGGGCAGATCGAGCGCGGGCTCGATGAAGAGCTGCGTGCCGACTGGGACATCCAACTCGGGTGGTTCGATGTCCTCGCCTCGCTCCAACGCCTCGGTGGCCGCGCTCGGCCACTCGACGTGGCTGCTGACTTGCGCCTTCCGCCGTCGAGCCTGAGCCGTCGCCTCGACCGGCTGCAGGAGGAAGGCTGGGTCGCCCGACATCGGGAGGTGCCAGGCGCCGATCTGCGGGCGGTCGACGTCGAGCTCACACGCACCGGCCGGCGGCTGTGGCGCGAGATGAACGTCAGCTACCGTCGAGCGCTCCAAGCGCAGTTCGCCATCCACCTCGACGACGCCGACATCGCCGACATTGCTCGCGTCCTCGACACGCTCTTCGGCATCGACGAGCCGACCCCGCAGCTCGGCGAGGACGGGTCGCACATGGGGTCCGAGCGCGGCTGACCGGGTGCAGGCGGACATCGCTTCGATCTCAGCGGCTCGACGAAACCTGCAACGGATAGCGTGATCCGATGCCAGCCCTTTCGACCGTGATCTGGGTTGGCGCCGGTGTGGTCCTCGGCTACGTCCTGTGGAAAACCGGGATCATGATGCTGCGCAGCATGACCTCGATGCCCCCGGAGCCGCCGCCCACCGGTGAACTCCGCAAGGTGAATCGCAGGTATCGCTGTGATGTCTGCGGGGTGGAATTGAGGTTGACGATGGCCCCGGACGAGGATCCGCCACCCCCGCGGCACTGTCTGGAAGACATGACCGAGGTCGCTCCACTCTTCGAGTGACCAGCAGCGCCGCTCGTCGACGTCAGGTTGTCCACAGTGGTGTGGACAACCTGGGGTGAATCACATCGCTGTGGTTCGGGAGCTCGCTACGGTGGCTAGCGCCACTTGGTGGCCGTGTAAAGCCCACCGAGGATCATCACGAGGCCGATCAGCGTCGGGATGTTGCTGTCGGTGAACACCAGATAGCGCAGCATGATCATCACGCCACCACCGATGAGCAGCACGAGCATGATCACGGGGATCCAGGTCGGCGGTACGAGCTGACGAGGCTGCGCCTTGGGCGTGTATCGCGACGATGCCGCGACGTCGTGATGATCGCCGTGGTGCTTGTCGCTGCTGTTGGTGCTGACGTAGCGGTCCTCTGGTCGTGTCCCTTTCGGGGTGACCCGTCCACCGCCCGTCTTTCGCTTCGGGGGAGCCATGCGGGAACGAGCATACGTGATCTGGCCGACACTGCATTCACGGCGCGTGCTCGAGGCCCCGACGCTCCATACTTGTCGGGTGCGTTCCGCTCCCCGCGTCCTGGTGATCGACAGCTACGACAGCTTCGTCTACAACCTCGTGCAGTACCTCGGTGAACTCGGCGCCGACCCGATCGTCGTGCGCAACGACCAGCTCACCGTCGACGAAGCCGTGGCGCTCGAACCCGACGCGGTGCTGCTCTCACCTGGCCCCGGCCGACCCGAGTCCAGTGGCATCATCTGCGACGCGATCGGAGTGTTCGCCGCGCAGGGCACGCCGGTGTTCGGGGTGTGCCTGGGTCACCAGGCGATCGGGTACGTGTACGGCGCCGACGTCGTCGGGGCGCCAGAGCTGATGCACGGCAAGACGTCGCCGATCCTGCACGATGGCGCAGGCGTGTTCGCCGGTCTTCCCTCACCTCTGACGGCGACTCGGTACCACTCGCTCACGTTGTCCCCCGACAGCATCCCCGACGACCTGATCGTGACCGCCCGGAGTGCGGACGGCGTCGTGATGGGAGTGCGGCATCGGACGCTCGAGGTCGAAGGCGTGCAGTTTCACCCCGAGAGCATTCTCACCGGCCACGGTCACGACCTCCTGCGTACGTTCCTGGCACGGGTCGCCTGACGGAACGACTGGCCGGGTCAGCGCAACTCCAACCGTCGACCCCGTCAGGGAATGGTGGTCGTGGTGGCTGGCGCGGGCGTGGTGGTCGCTGGGGGGAGCGTGGTCGTCGGCGGCGGCGCCGTGGTCGGTGGCGGTGCGGTGTTGATGGCGACGACCACGTTGACCTCGGTGCCCGGCGGGACCTTCGAACCGACCGGCAAGCTCTGCGAGATGACCCGCCCGGCTTCGGCTGGCCCGAAATTGCCTTCCTGGTAGCTGACCACGGGAATCAGCCCGACCTCGGTCAAGGTGTTGCGGGCCTGCGCCTCGGTTCGTCCGACAACCACAGGCACTCGGACGTCCTCCGGGCCGCTCGACACGATGATCAGGACGTCGCTGCCCTTCTCGACGAGTTCGCCAGGCCCGGGTCGGACCTCCATGACGGTGTTCACGGGAACGGTCGGGCTCGACCGCACGTCGGTGGTGACCACGAATTCGTACGGCGGCGCCTCGAGGATGCTCCGCGCGTCGACCTCGCTCAGACCGATGACCTCACCTGGCATCTGCACGCTCGACGGCGGCGCCGACACGACCAGGTTGACCTCGGAACCCTGGAGTGCGGGCGTCTCGGGCGGAGGATCGCTGCTGACCACCGTGTCGACGGCGACGTCGTCGCGTTCGATGGTGGTGAGCTCGCCGACCACGAACCCGTCGGCCGCGAGACGGGTCCGCGCTTCCTCGGACGACAGTCCGACGACGTTGGGGATCGGCACGAGTTGTGGGTCGGGGTTGTAGAAGACCTCGACCACCTGGTCCTGGAGGATCAGTGTGTTGGCGACCGGGTCGGTCCGGAGAACGAAGCCGAACGGCACGAGGTTGCTTTCCTCGGCGGTCGTCGTGAAGTTGATGTTCTTGGCGGTCAGGTCGGCGGTGACTTCGGTCAGTGGGCGGTTCGTGTAGTCCTCGAGCACGAACTGCTCGGCCTCTTCACCGCCGTCTTCCCCGCTCAGTGCCTGGAACAACAATACGCCGCCGATCACGAGCAGGATCAGCGCGATGAACGCCCCCAGCGCATACCAACCGGTGCGTGATGGGTTGGTGTCGTAGTACATCGCGTCGGCGGATGCACCGGTCGGGTAGCCGGCTTCCATCATCCCGGTCGACGGGACGGTCGCCGCGCGTGGGGCACCTGTCGGCATCATTCCGGTGGGAGCGGTCGTCGGATTGACTGTGGTTGCTCCGGCGATGCCCGCTGCTGCGGCTCCAGCGGCGGCGATTCCCGCCGCGCGATTCTGCGTGCCTTGGACAGCCGCGAGTGCCTGGACCGGTTCGTCGTTGCGGAATCGGCGCAGATCGTCGCGCAGCGCGGCGGCACTTGGGTAGCGAAGCTTGGGGTCCTTCGCGAGCAGTTTGGCGACGATCGCTTCGAACGATCGGGGGACGTCAGCCACGATCTGCACGAGCGGCTGGGGCGCGTCGTGTACCTGTTTGTAGGCAATGCTCACCGGGTTCTCACCCGTGAACGGCGGCTTGCCGGCCACCATCTCGTACATCACGATGCCGAGCGAGTACAGGTCGCTGCGGGGATCGGGCTGGGCGCCTTGGGCCTGTTCGGGCGAGAAGTACGTCGCGGTCCCCATCACCGAGCCGACCTGCGTGAGGTTCGACTCGGTCGGTGCGTTGAGCGCTCGGGCGATACCGAAGTCGGCGACCTTCACCTGGCCGTTCGAGCCGATGAGGATGTTGGCCGGCTTGATGTCGCGGTGCGCAACGTGGTTGTCGTGGGCGAACCCGAGCGCGGCGGCGACCTCGCTGGCGATTTCGGCGGCCTGCTTCGAGGTGAGCTGCTTGTTGGCCGTGAGGATCTCGGCGAGCGTGCGGCCCTGGACCTCCTCCATCACGATGAAGTAGGTGCCCTCGTACTTGCCCCAGTCGTAGACGTTGACGATGTTGGGGTGCGACAGGCTTGCGGCCGATTGGGCCTCGCGGCGGAACCGTTCGACGAAGTTCGCGTCGGTGGCGAACTCGGGGAACAGCACCTTGACGGCGACCTGACGGTCGAGCAACAGATCGCGCGCGGAGAACACGTCGGCCATGCCGCCGCGTCCGATGCGTTTGTGGATCTCGTACCGGTCGTTGATGACCGTCGCCTGCGCGTTGTTCGTCACTGTGTGCTCTCTCCGCCGCCACATCCGTTTGCGGCGCAGCGCAAGGTTACCGACTGGTCACCAGCCGGGGACTGCAGCCCACCACAGCGCACTCGGCCGCGCGGTATCGGCCAGGTGGTCACCCGCCGGCCCCCGGGGTCGTCGTCACCGGTTGGGCGCCGGGACCGGTGAGCAGGAAGTCGAGCATGCCCTTGGCGATCGGGCCCGCCAGCCGCCCGCCGGTCGCCGCGACGTCGGCGGTCGACTGGACGTTGGTCAGCACGACCGACACGGCGTACTGCGGGTTGTCCGCAGGCGCGAACGCGATGATCCACGCGTGCGACAGGTCGGGGTTCGACGGGTCGCCGAGTTGGGCGGTGCCGGTCTTCGCAGCGACCGGGACACCTCCGTTCAAGGCGATGCAGCAGCTTGCCGTGCCCCGCTCGGCAACGCCGATCATCAGCCGGCGTTCGATCTCGGCGACCTGCGGCGAGATCGGGGTCTTCCACACCGAGGGGCTGGTCTGGTCCAGGATGCGATCGGCCTGGTCGTAGGTCGATTCGACTGCGTACGGCGTCATCATCCGGCCGCCGTTCGCGACGGTTCCCGCCACCATCGCCATGTGCAGAGGAACCATCTGCACCTCGCTCTGGCCGAAGCCGCGGATCGCCAGCAGCGGCAGTTCCTGCGAGAGGTTGTCGGTGTTGCCGAACGTGCTCGCGATCGGTCGTGGGAGATCGATCGGCAGCGTCTCGCCGATACCCCATGCCTCGGTGCCGGCGACCATCGCTTCGGGACCGAGGAACGTGGCGAGTTGCGCGAACGGGATGTTGCAGCTCCGGGCGAACACCGTTGCCAGGTCGCCGCCGCACAGGCTGCCGTTGTAGTTCTGGATCGGGTCGGTCGTCTGCGGCGGCACCCATTCGCGTTCGTTCGCGAACTGGCTGTCGAGCGTGGCGACACCGCTTTCGAGGGCGATGCCGGTGGTGATCACCTTGAACGTGGAACCCGGCATGTACCGCTCTTGGTAGGCCTGCGCCAGCAGTGGATTCCCGGGCGCGTTCTGGAGGTCGGTGATCACTTCCTGGGCGATGTCGAAGTCGGCGTTGACGAAGGTGTTCGGGTCGTATGTCGGGTTGCTGTACATCGCGCGAATCGCGCCGGTTGCCGGCTCGATGACCGTGATCGATCCGCTCTGTCCGCCGAGGAGGAACTTGGCGGCTTCTTGCGCGTCGTGGCGTACAGCGAGTTCCACGGTTCCGGTCGATCCGGTGCCGCCGGTGAGGAGATCGCCGAGACCGCGAATCTGCTGCTCGGTGGTCGATCCGGTCAACACGTCGCCATACATCTTCTCGACTTGCGTCGACCCGAACGCGAACGTGAAGTAACCGGTGATGTCGGCGAGCAGGTCACCGGTCGGATACTCGCGACGGTAATCGTACGGCTCGCCGGGCGCCGTCGGGTACGACACGGCGGCGATGATGCCGTCGCTCGTCACGATGGGTCCTCGTGGCTTGTTGAACTCGCGCAGCACCTGGCGGGTGTTGTCGAAGCGCGCGTCGAGTTCCTGCTTGCGCCCGACCTGCCAGTAGTTGAGCGCGACGAACAGCACGACGTAGCAGGCCATCAGCCCGAGTGCGAGCTGACGGATCTGGCGGTTCATGCGGCCGCCCGACGGGCGACGCGGCGCAGGCGCCGACCGAGCCGCCACGCCTTCCAACGCTCCGAAGGAGTCGGGTCGTCGGGCAGTTCGCCGAGGCGGCGAGCCGACGAGTCCGACAATCGGATCAACAGCGCCAGGAGCACGTAGTTCGCGACCAGTG
>DATLBC010000075.1:0-11097 GCA_035527095.1 Ilumatobacteraceae bacterium
GCTGACCAGGGAGCGGAGATCATCGGGAGTCACGGTGCCACTGGACAGTAGCGGTCGTTCGGCTCGCCATCGTCATGGCATGCTCGCCCGATGAGGGTCGCACGATGACCGTCCCGTTCGTCCGCACTCCCGACCACCGATTCGCCAACCTGCCCGGCTTCCCCTACGTGCCGAAGCATGTCGAGGTCGACGGGCTCCGGATGGCCTATGTCGAGGAGGGGTCCGGTGAGGCCGGCACGTTCCTGCTGCTGCATGGCGAGCCGACCTGGGGTACCTGTACCGACGAATGATCCCGCCGCTCGTCGACGCCGGTTACCGGGTCATCGCGCCCGACCTGATCGGGTTCGGTCGCTCCGACAAGCCGACCGATCGCGCGATGTACACCTATGCCAATCACCTCGGCTGGCTGACGGAGTTCGTCGGCGGCCTCGACCGCCCGATCGGCGGCTTCCACGTCTTCGTTCAGGATTGGGGCGGCCTGCTCGGGCTGCGAATGATCGCCGAGAACCCGTCGTGGTTCGATCGCGTCGTGATCGGCAACACGGCCCTGCCGGCCGGCGAGCCGATGGGCGATGGCTTCATGATGTGGCAGCAGATGTCGCAGGCGATGGATCCCATGGACTGCGGTGCGCTGCTCGGCCGCGCCTGCATCGCACGTGATCTCACCGACGAAGAGATGGCCGCGTACGGTGCACCGTTTCCCGACGAGTCGTACCTGGCAGGCGCTCGCGAGTTCCCGTTGTTGGTGCCGACGTCGCCCGACGACCCGGCGGTCCCGGCCAACCAGGCCGCATGGTCGGTGTGGGAGGAGTGGAGCACGCCCGTGCTCACGCTGTGGACGCCGGGCGACATCGTCCTCGGTCATCTCCAGAGCACATTTGTCGACCGCATCCCGGGCGCCGCCGGCCAGCCGCACCAGACGTTCGAGCCCGGTGGCCACTTCCTCCAGGACGACCGCGGCGAGGATGTCGCTGCGGCCATCGTCGCCTGGCTGGCCTGATGTAATCAGCCTTCGACGGCGACGGTGCGCACGGCGTCGGCGTGGGTGATCGCTTCCAGCGGCGACAGCGTCGGGCCGAGTTCGACGATGAACGCCACGCCGTCGTCGGGACGGAATTCGTTTCGGGCCCATGTGGCCGCAATGCCGGTGTAGGTGCCACCGGTGATCTGGCCCATCGGCAGGCCGGTCAGTTGCGCGTACCGTTCGCGCACGCGGCCCTCGCGACCCTCGGAGGGGTTCACCACGAACAGGTCCTGGTGATACCAGACCGTGATGTCCGGACGCAGCTGGCCCATGAAGTTGACCACCGCCTGAGTTTCGGGCTCGCTCGCTGGCCCGGTGCCAGCGTATTGCGAATCGCCCGGCACGCCGATCGGCCCCCACTTGTACGGGAAGTTGCGGTTCAGGTCGACGCCGTTGTCGTTCGAGCGGGTCTGATTGGCCTGCCCGTCGGGGTTCATCGACTCGACGATCCACAGCTCGACGCCCTCGGGGACGGGCTCCGAACGCAATTCGTCGATGACGGCGACACCGTCGTCCTCGTCACCATGGATCACGCCGATCACGAGCACCCGACGTCCACCGACGGTGCCGAACCGCTCGGCGACGATCGGTCGGCCGCCAGCCGAGAACCCGAGGCCGACCCGATCGGCATCGAGGTCGAGAATCCCGGTCGTCGCTGGGATCGCGAGTGTCGTCGTGGTGCTCGTCGTGGTGGTGCTGGTCGTGGAACTCGTGGTAGTGCTGGTGGTGGTGCTGGGGCTCGTGGTGCTCGCCGCGACTGAGGTGGAGGTCGTTGTCGCGGCGACGACCGACGTTGCGACATCGGACGTCGAGGAATCCGATCCGCATGCCGCGGCAGCGATTGCCAGGGCCACGGCGAGCACCGTCGTGCGTTTCACCGAATCGACCGTACTGGACCGTCGCGGTGCCACACTGGCGCCATGAGCGATGTCGGCGGTCGACTTCTCCTCGGCGTGACGATCACGATCGTGTCGGCGTCGATCGTTGCGTCGTGCGGGGCCGACGCACCACGCACCACGCTCGAGCGCGGTGAGGTGATCTACGGGGCCAATTGCGCGCAATGTCATGGCGGAGACCTGGCGGGAACCGATCGGGGGCCGTCGTTGCTCGAACCGATCTACGGCCCGGACCAACTGTCCGACGATCAGTTCGCGGACTCGATCCGAAACGGGGTCGACGAGGAGCGGTGGGAGTTCGGCCCGATGCCGGCGAACGGAGCGATCACCGACGAGCAGATCGAGGCGATCCTCACCTTCGTCCGAGCGGAACAGGCGGGCGACCGGGCCGGCTGAGAGGGTTCAGCCGACCGCGTGAGCGCGGAGATCGGCGAGGTCGACGTACTCGAGCGTCGACATGTGGGTCGACTCGAGGATGACTCCGCAGGCGTGACCGGCGTCGAGCGCCTCCTTCCATCGTGGCGCACACACGCACCACTGGTCGCCTGCGGACAGTCCGGCGAAGCCGTACTGGGGCATCGGCGTGGAGAGGTCGTTGCCCTGCGACTTCGAGTATTCGAGGAAGTCATCGGTCAGGCGACAGCACACCGTGTGCATGCCGGGGTCGTCGCCTCGGTGCTCGCAACATCCCGTTCGGTGGTAGCCGGTCATCGGGTCGTACGAGCAGGGCTGTAGGTCGGTGCCGAGCACGTTGCGTTGCGACGGTGAATCAGACATTCACGCCAACCAGTTCGCCGATGCTGTAGGTCACCGCGCACGCCACCAACACGATCGCCACCTGCCGAGCGATCGACTTCGGGATCGAGCGTTCGGCGAATCGCCCGATCGCTGCGCCGACGAACGCTGCGGCGACCACGCCGATCGCCACAGAGATCGCTGCCGGAGCGAACCCGGTTGCGCCCGTGAACCATGGGATCACCGGCAGCATCGCCCCGAACAGGAAACACACGAGCGAGATGGCCGCAGCGTTGAATGCCGACGGCAGGTCGTGGGGATCGACGCCGAGCTCTTCGCGAGTGTGTACTCGCAAAGCGACCTCGGGCGACGCCATCACGTCCTCGGCGGCGGCTCGCGCCGTCTCTGGGGAGATTCCGTGATCCTCGTACATTGCAGCGAGCTCGGCTGTCTCGGCGACGGTGTTGCGGGCCAGCTCGCGTCGTTCGACCGCCACCTCGCGCTCGACGAGCTCGTTCTGTGCCGACACGCTGATCCATTCACCGGCTGCCATCGAGATTCCACCGGCGATCGCTCCGGCGAGACCGGCGAGGCGCACGATCGACGAGTCGGCCCCCGAGCCGGCGAAACCGAGGATCAGTGACACGTTCGACACCAGGCCGTCGTTGATCCCGAACACCGCTGCTCGAGCGAGCCCTCCCGACACCGGCCGGTGGCCGCCGTGCAGCTCTGGACGGTCAAGATCGCGCGGGGAGAGATCGGGTCGCGGCATCACGGTGAACGCTAGCCGTGCTTGCCGGCCGCGCGCCCAGACCTGTCCGAGCCCGGAAGCATCGTTGCGGCTACGTTGAGTGTTCGTCGTTCGACTCCAGCGAGGACACCATGAGCGCTCACAATGACGTGGCAGCCATCATCGACAGTCTGCGCGAGATTGCCGGTGCTCGTCGACCGTCCGATCAGTTGCTCCAGACGTTCCTTGGCGTCTACTACCGGGACATACCGAGCGATGACGCCGACGCGCGACGACTGAATGCGGCCTATGCGGCAGCGGTTGCCCACCTGCAGCTCGGTCGGGTGCGCCGAGTCGGAGAAACGTTGGTCGAGGTCTTGTCGCCAGATCTCGAGCGCGACGGCTGGGAGACCGAACGGACGATCTTGATGTTCGTGACCGACGATGTGCCGTTCCTCGTCGACAGCGTGCGAATGGTGCTCGATCGCCACGAGCTCGGCATTCACCTGCTCATCCACCCGATGCTCTCGGTGCGCCGCAACGATCGCCACGAACTCATCGACGTCGACGACCCGGACGGTCGAATCGAGGCATGGACGCTGATCGAACTCGACCGGTGTCCGACCAGTGCTCGTGAGCAGCTCGAGGGAGACGTTCGTCGGGCCATCGACGACGTGCAGTCGGTGGTGCGTGACTTCGCGTCGATGCAGGAACGACTTCTTGACGTGGCGGGCGACGACGCGCTGATGCGGTGGCTGGCGGACACGAACTTCGTCTTTCTCGGCTCGGCGATCTACGAACGGTCGTTGGACGGCCTCCACCTCGATGCGACGAGCCTCCTCGGTCAGTACCGGTCGAGGCGGCTCGATCCCGAGCCCATCGATCCGCCGTCGAGAGAGGGCGACGCCCAGATCGTGATCGCTCGCACCGACGCGGTCGCCACCGTGCACCGCCCAGCGCGAATGACCTCGATTGCGGTGCGCGTCCCAACGACCGATCGAGAGGTCAGGTTCGTGGGCTTGCTCGGGAGTGCGGCGTATCGCCAGAGCGTGTTTGCGATACCCGGAATCGGCGACCGGGCCGACGAGGTGGTCGCTCGTGCTGGCGCCACGCTCGAGAGTCACACCGGACGAGCGGTCCGCAATGTCATCGAGACCTTGCCCCGAGATGTCGTGTTCGAGTCCGGCGTCAGCGAGTTGACCGAGCTCGTCTCGGCGATCACCGGGCTGCAGGAGCGCCGCATCGTGAGGGTCTTCGACCACACCGAGCCTGTTGGGCCGTGGACCACGGTGCTCGCGTACGTTCCGCAATCGCGGTTCACCGCTGCGCTCCCGGATCTGGTCGGTGCGCTGGTGTCGGAGTACTACGGAGGTGAGGTCCGTGACCTCGAGACCCTCGTGGGTGCGAGTTCGCTCGCCCGGATCTCGATGACCGTCCGGGCAACTCCGCTCGACGACATGGCCCGACTCGTCAGCTCGATCGACGGGGTGTCGCGCACGTGGAATGAGCGGGCGAGAGACGCACTCGTCGAACTGCTCGGTGAGGTCGAGGGGCATCGGGTGTGGTCGGTGGTCGCCTCAACGGTCCCCGCCGACTATGTGGCGCGTGTGCGCCCCGAAGCGGCAGTCGGCGATCTGGTCAACGTCGAATCGATGCTGTCGGGAACGCTCGACGTCACGACGTCGTTCGGTCGTTCGATCGACGCTGCCGACGGCGAGTGGAGGTTCCGGGTGTTCCTGCGCGACCGCCCGACCACCATTGCCGAGTTGGTGCCGATACTGGAGCACTTGGGGTTGTCGCCGCTCGATGAACATCCCTCGGTCTTCGTGGGCGAGTCGGCGACGGTGCATCTCGACGACATCGGTGTTCGAATGGCGGCGCACGCGATCACCGACACCTGCCACGCCGAGGTCCAGCGGGCATTCGTCGATCTCATGACCGGAGCGATCGAACTCGACGGGCTCAACCGGCTGGTGCTGTCGGCAGGACTCGACCGTCGCCAGATCGCCGTGCTTCGCCTGTACAACCGGTACCTTCGCCAGGCCTCGTTTCCGTTCAGTGCGAACTACGTCGAGCAGGCGATCGTTCGGCATCCCGGCATCGCTCGCAAGCTCGTCGAGCTGTTCGACATCCGGTTCGACCCGGCGCCGGCCGATCTCGACACCGCCGGAGACCGGTCGGCAGCGATCGAGCGTTGCCGCGGCGAACTGCATGAGCTGCTCGATGACGTGCCGTCACTCGATGACGATCGGATCTGCCGGGCGTTCCTGACCCTGATCGACGCCACCGACCGCACCAATGCGTTCCGCGGTCGGGACGAGATCTCGGTCAAGTTCCGCCCTCACGCCGTCGGATTTCTCCCCGAGCCTCGGCCCGAGTTCGAGATCTTCGTGTGCTCGCCATTCGTCGAGGGGGTCCACCTTCGCGGGGGTCGCATCGCTCGTGGTGGCCTGCGATGGAGCGACCGGCCCGAAGACTTCCGAACCGAGGTGCTCGGCCTGGTCAAGGCGCAGATGGTCAAGAACGCCGTCATCGTGCCCACCGGAGCAAAGGGCGGCTTCGTGATCAAGTCGTCGTCGGCCGACCCTGCAGATCGAGATGCGGCGCGAGCCGAGGGCATCGACAGGTATCGCCGATTCGTGCGCGGCCTGCTCGACGTGACCGACAACGTCGTCGGAGATCGCATCGTGCACCCGCCCGACGTGGTGATCCACGATGGCGACGATCCGTACCTCGTGGTGGCCGCGGACAAGGGCACCGCGACGTTCAGCGACATCGCCAACGAGATCGCGGCCGAGTACGACTTCTGGCTCGGCGACGCGTTCGCATCGGGGGGAAGCCACGGCTACGACCACAAGGCGATGGGGATCACGGCGCGTGGTGCCTGGGAGAGCGTGCGTCGACATGCGCGCGTGATCGGCAAGGACGTCGACGTCGACGAACTCACTGTGGTCGGTGTCGGCGACATGTCGGGTGACGTGTTCGGAAACGGCATGCTGCTGTCACCGCATCTGAAGCTCGTGGCGGCGTTCGATCATCGCCACGTGTTCCTCGACCCCGATCCCGACCCGGCGCTCGCCGATGGCGAACGTCGACGGCTGTTCGAACTCCCGCGTTCGAGCTGGGCCGACTACGACAGTCGTCTGATCTCGGCGGGTGGCGGAGTGCACTCGCGGCAGCTCAAATCGATCGCGCTCACGCCGGAGGTGCGCGAGGTCCTCGGCCTCGATGCGTCGGTGGACGAACTACGTCCCGACGATCTGATCTCGGCGATCCTGCGTGCCCCCGTGGACCTGTTGTGGAACGGCGGTATCGGCACCTACGTGAAGGCGTCGAGCGAGAGTCATGCCGATGTCGGTGACCGCACCAACGATTCGCTGCGTGTCGACGGCATCGAGTTGCGCGCCCGCATCGTCGGCGAAGGCGGCAACCTCGGCCTCACGCAGCTCGCCCGAGTCGAATACGCGATCAACGGCGGCCTGATCTACACCGATGCGATCGACAACTCCGCCGGCATCGATTGCAGCGACCACGAGGTCAACATCAAGATCTTGTTGGACCAACTCGTGCGAGACGGCGAACTGACCGTCAAGCAGCGCAATGAACTGCTCGTCGAGATGACCGACGAAGTCGGGCGGCTGGTGCTCGACGACAACCGCGCCCAGACCTTGGCGTTGATGATCGCTCGCACGCAGTCGTTGGCGATGGTCAACGTTCACGCGCGGTACCTCGACACGCTCGAAGCCGAGGGATACCTCGACCGGGATCTCGAATTCCTCCCGTCCGACAAGCAGATCGCCGAACGACAGAGCTCCGGAAGTGGTCTGCGGGCACCCGAATTCGCGGTGATGATCGCGTACACGAAAAACGCCGACGTCGCCGAGGTGCTCGACTCCGACCTCCCCGACGAGCCGGCGCTCGAACGTGATCTGCTGGAGTACTTCCCGGTCGAGATCCGCGAGCGTTTCCCTGATGCCATCCGTTCGCATCGCCTTCGCCGCGAGATCGTCGCCACCACCATCGTCAACGACATGGTCAACCTCGCCGGGATCTCGTTCGATCATCGCATGACCGAAGATTCGGGCGCCTCGGTGTCCGACGTCGCCAGAGCGTTTCTGGCTGCCCGAGAGATCTTCGGATTCGCCGATGTCTGGCGCGAGATCGATGCCCTCGGGAGCACGATCGACCTCGACACCCAGATCGCGCTCTTCGTCACCGCTCGCCGCATGACGGAACGTGGCGCGGTCTGGCTGTTGCGCCACCGTCGCCCCCCGCTCGACATCGCCGACGCCGTCGACACGTTCTCGGCTGGGTTGGCGTTTCTGGCCGAGTCGCTCGACGGTGTGGTCAGTGGGCGGGTGTCCACCGATGTCGCCGACGTCTGCGAGGAACGCGTCGCTGCGGGTGTCCCGATCGACCTCGCTGAGCGTTCGGCACGATGGCCGTGGCTCCACACCGGGTTCGACATCGTCGAGATCGCCCACAGTGAAGCCCGAAACGTCGCCGACGCTGCCACGGCGTACTGGGCCACCTTCGATGCGTTCGAACTCGGGTGGTTGTGGGACGGCGTCGGGAACCTGTCACGGTCCGACCGTTGGCAGCAACAGGCTCGATCGGCGTTGCGCGACGACTTGATGACGGTGCTCGCCGATCTCACGCGTCAGGTGATGCGATCAGCGGACGGTTCGCCGTCGGCGTGGATCGACGCCAACGGGCGCGCGGTCGGACGTGCGTTGGCCATGCTCACCGAGATCCGGCGGGCCGAGAGCTTCGACCTGACGACGCTCTCGGTCGCGATCCGTCAGCTCCGCAACCTGACGATCACCGCAGTTGCCGATGTCGCGATCCCCGCTGGCTGAGGCCCCACCCACTTGCAGAGACGTTGCAGCAACCTTGCGTCGATCTTGTTGAAGTCTTGGCCGCCACTTGTCGAAGAACACCCTTCGGGTGTGGCGGTCGACGGGTAGCGTCGTCTGTGTCATGACCACCGGGCCTCGATTTCGATTCGCACCGTCGCCAACTGGTTCGTTCCACGTCGGTGGCGCCCGCACGGCGCTGCAGAACTGGGCGCTCGCGCGGCGGCTCGGTGGCACGTTCGTGCTGCGCATCGAAGACACCGACGAAGCGCGCAACCGGCCCGAGTGGACCCAGGGCATCATCGATGCGCTCGCGTGGATCGGGATCTCCGCCGACGATGCGCACTTCGAGGGCCCGCACTTCCAGAGCGAGTACGCCGACGCACACCTCGCTGCGGCGCGGCGTCTCTTCGACGACGGGCACGCGTACTACTGCGACCTCAACGGCGACCAGATCCAGGCGCGTGCACAGGAGCTCGGCCTCACGGGATACGACGGGTATTCGCGTGACCGCGGACTCGGCCCCGGACCGGGCCACGTCCTGCGATTCCGGGTTCCCGACGGCACGACCGTGGTCGATGACCTCGTGCGCGGCGAGGTGTCGTTCGACAACCGCACGATCGAGGATTTCGTCCTGGTGCGCGGCAACGGCACGCCGGTTTTCCTGTTGGCCAACGTCGTCGACGACATCGAGATGGCGATCACCGACGTCGTGCGTGCCGAAGAGCACCTGCCGAACACGCCCAAGCAGCAGATGCTCTGGAACGCGCTCGGTCACGCAGCGCCCCGGTGGGCCCACGTGCCGGTGTTGGTCAACGAGCAGCGCAAGAAGCTCTCGAAACGCCGAGACAAGGTTGCGCTCGAGCAGTACCGAGACGAGGGCTACCTCGCCGATGCCATGGTCAACTACTTGATGACGCTGGGTTGGACGCCGCCGGGCGCCGAGGCCGCCGGCAGCGAGATCGTGTCGTGGGCCGAGATCGAGTCCGCGTTCCGGCTCGACGACGTCACGCACTCGCCCGCGTTCTTCGACGTGAAGAAGCTGGCTGCGTTCAACGGCGACTACATCCGACAGATGCCGCTCGACGAATTCGTCGAGCGCGCTGGTGAGGAATTGCCGGCCGAGTGGGATCGCGAGCGGTTTGCTGCCATCGCCCCGTACATCCAAGAGCGTCTGACGACGCTGCGTGAGGTGCCCGAGAAGATCGACTTCTTGTTCTGGCCCGATGATGCCGACGTCACCTACGACGACGACTCGTGGGCCAAGGCGTTCGGGCCCGACTGGGCTGTGCCGTTGCTCGGCGATGTGATCGGTGCCTACGGGGCGCTGGGTGACTGGTCCGCCGAGGCGCTCAAGATGGCTCTCGAGCAGGTGATGGCTCCCTACGAAGTCAAACTCGGCAAGGCTCAGGCGCCGGTTCGCGTGGCTGTCACCGGCCGCTCGGTGGGGCCGCCACTGTTCGAATCGATGGAGGTGCTCGGCCGTACGGAGACGCAGCGTCGTCTGTCGAGCGCGTTGGCGGCGGTGACCCAGAGCGCCTCGGGTGACGGTCGGTGAGAGCAATGGCCGATCGCGAGCTCCAACTCCCCAGTGACGAGGACGTGGCGCGAGATCGCGAGCTGCTCGAGGCGCTCGATGATCACCAGTCGGTCGGAGAGAAGTATGCCCGAGCTGGTGAGGTGCCGCTGTCGGTCGAGCGTGAGCCGTCGATGCGGCCGTCGGCGAACGCCGAGTTGTTGCGTGACCCGACTCCGGTGAAGCCGCTTCCGTCCCCACCGCGTCTCCTCGGTCGGCGGATCCTGCAGGTCTGCATGGTGCTGTTTCTGGTTGGCGTCGGCTATTTCCTGGTGTCGTTCTGGCAGGTGTGGTCGAGTGGACGATCCGACGAAGCCCGCAGCGTCGACGCCATTGTGGTGATGGGAGCTGCTCAGTACGACGGTCGGCCGTCGCCGCAGCTCGCAGCACGTCTCGACCACGCTGTCGATCTGTGGAACGAGGGGCTGGCCCCGGTCGTCGTCGTGACCGGCGGCAATCAGGAAGGCGATCGCTTCACGGAAGCGTCTGCGTCCGCGGCGTATCTCATCGACCGTGGCGTCGCATCGTCGGCGATCGTGCAAGAGGATGCCGGGTCGACCACCTTCGATTCGCTCGAGCGCGCGCAGACCATCGTGGGCGACTCCGTTCAAACGGTGTTGGTCGTCACCGACCCGTATCACGCGCTGCGAACCGAGCTCACTGCCGAAGAGGTCGGTTTCACTGCGTATGCATCCCCCGCGCCCGACTCGGTCGTCCGTGGCGCGGCGGAGCTCCGCCGTGAACTCGCCGAGGCCGCTGGTGTCGCCGTCGGCCGGATCATCGGGTTCGAACGGTTGAGTGGCCTCACCGACTGAGGCCGATACAATCCCGTCCCGCACCGGTCGTCGACTCGTCGCCGACCGTCACGCCGTGGGGTGTGGTGTAATTGGTAACACAGCAGTTTCTGGTACTGTCATTCGGGGTTCGAGTCCCTGCACCCCAGCTCTGATCGACCGCCGACCCGCACTCCTGCGAGGTCGGCGTCTTCGCTTTTCGGTCGCATCGTCGTCGCCGTGGGTGGGATCGCAGCACCCGCTGATAACGTTGCCGATCGCTACTTGGCCCGTTCGTCTAGTGGCCTAGGACACCACCCTCTCAAGGTGGCGGCACGGGTTCGAATCCCGTACGGGCTGCCAAGAAAGTACCAGGTCAGAGCCACTCTTCGGAGTGGCTCTCCTGGTTTTCTGGACTCGTTGCCAATCTGATGCCAATCTCTTCGAAGGGAGAATTGGATGAAGGGCTTCATGAGGCAGCGTGGGGCATCGTGGGACTTGAGGGTC
>DATLBC010000076.1:0-24196 GCA_035527095.1 Ilumatobacteraceae bacterium
CGCCCAGTTCGTAGTCGGTGAGTCCACTGTCGCTCCCGACGAGGCCATTGGGCATCCAGCTGTGTGGCGGTCGCCTGGACGTTGGCTGAGGCCACGGCACGGGGTGCTGAGATCGCAGCGGTCACCCTCGATGATGTCGACCTTGACGCGGGCACGGTCTGGATCAAGGGCGGACCGCGCACATCACCTCGAACTGGCGCCGAGAGCGAGTGGGGGATTGCTTCGAGCCGGGCTGGCGGGTGAGCCTTGAACTCCAGCGCGTGATGCCGATCGCTGGTCGGTGAGTTCGAGATGTGACAGGGTGGGCGGGCGCGCCAGCTTGCGTGCAGGAGGTCCAAGAGCGTGATCCATCACACGGTGACATTTCGTTTGAACCCGTCGGTCGGGGTCGACGAGTTCCTCGGTAGAGCGCGCGAGCTGGGTGCGCTCACCGGGGTGAACGACTTCGAGGTGCTGAGGCAGGTGGGTCTCAAGACCGACTTCACCCATGCGCTTTCGATGCGGTTCGCGACCCAGGAGACATACGACAGCTACAACGCGCACCCCACCCATGTCGCGTTCGTCGAAGAGGTCTGGATCCCGCAGGTGGCCGACTTCCTCGAACTCGACTACGTCACCTTCAACGACTGACCGCTCCGCTCGGGCGGCGATCGCTGGCGAGTCGGTGATCTATGGTGTCGCGCAATGGCTCCGCAAGACGCAGCGAGTGCCGCCTCGAATCGGTCGGCCGAAGTGCGTGACATGTACGCGGCGCTCCTCAGCGGGAAGCTGTCGGGCGATGCGGCACTGGCTGCGAGCCAGCAGATGTTGCAGATCCTCATGGACTCCTTGACCAACGCGGTGTTCTGGAAGGATCTCGACTCCTGCTACCTCGGGTGCAACAGGGTCTTCTCCTCGTTCGCCGGGTTCGACCAGGCCCTCCTGCTCGGCAAGAGCGATCGCGACATGCCGTGGGCTGATGACGACGAGTACAGCTGCGACTGGTTCATCGACTGGGATCGCGCCGTGATCGAGAGTGGAGAACCACGTTTCGGCATCCTCGAGCGGCTCCGCCGTGCCGACGGCGAGGTGCGATGGATCGAGACCAACAAGGTGCCGCTGCGAGACCTGAGTGGCACCATCATCGGATCGTTGGGGACGTTCAAGGATGTGACCGACCGCCGCGATGCCGAAGAGGGCCTGAAGCAGGCCCTCGCCGAACTCGATGATCGGGTGCAGCTCCGAACCACCGACCTGCAGCGGGCTAACGAGGCCCTGCGACGCGAGGTGGACGACAGGATTCGGCTGCAGGCCGAGGAACGCCAGCAACGTGCCTATGCCGAAGCTCTCCGCGACACCGCTGCGGGAATGTCGGAGAGCTTCGACCTCGTCTCGGTCACCGACCACGCGTTGGGTGGCGTCGAACGGCTGGTCTCCAATGATCTCGCCGCGATCGTTCTGGCATCCCCAGACGGAGAACTCAGCTTGAGCCGCCATCGGGCCGGTTTCGGATACCTGGCCACGGGCGACGTCGTCGAGGAGGTGGACGTTGCCAGTCTGACGATCATCGAGCGGCTGCGCAACGAGTCCGAACCCGTGATCGTCCAGCAACCCGACCGGGCGCTCGGCCCCGCCGGATGCACACTCGGCGCCCCGATGCGTGTTGCCGACCAGCTGATCGGGTACGTCTTCGTCGAGAGCGCGACGCTGGGTTTCTTCTCCGAGGGACACGCCGATCGGCTGGGGGCCGTTGCCGATCAGGCCGGTGCCGTGTTGTCGAACGCGCGCCTTGCGAATCGGGTGTCGGAGCTGGCCGCGGCCGAGGAACGCCAGCGCCTCGCCCGTGATCTCCACGACGCTGTGAATCAGTCGTTGTGGACCGCCGCTCTCAGCGCAGAGTCGTTGCTCAAGGAGGTGCCCTCCGATTCGCACCTGCACGAACGGCTCGATCGGCTCCGCCAGCTCACCCGCGGAGCCCTGTCCGAGATGCGAGCGCTCCTGCTCGAGTTGCGGCCATCGGAGCTGGCCGAGGTCGATCTGCACGAACTGATCGAACACTTGCTCGCCGCGCTGGAATGTCGACGCACCTTGGACGTCACGGTCGACCTCGACCAGGTACACGTCGAGCAGTCGGTGCATGTCACCTTCTATCGAGTTGCCCAACAGGCCATCGGCAACACCTCACAGCACTCGAATGCGTCTGCCCTCGCGGTGCGGCTGACTGCCGGGCCGCCCGTCGTGCTGGAGATCAGCGACGACGGCACCGGGTTCGACGATGCCAACGTACGCGGCGGGCACTTCGGACTCCGGATAATGCGCGAGCGCGCCGAAGCGATCGGTGCCGACCTCCAGATCGAGACCTCGCCCGATTCAGGCACGACCGTCAGGCTGAGCTACGAACCATGAGCGAGGTGACCGACCGATCCCTCAACGTGCTCGTGGTCGACGACCACGACCTGCTGCGCGAGGGCGTCAGCGGTTGCCTCTCCGCATTCGATGACATCGATGTCGTCGGCGAGGCGCGCAGTGGGGAGGCCGCGCTCGACGCGGCACACGAGTTGGACCTCGATGTCGTCGTCATCGACCTGGTGATGCCGGGCATGGGCGGGCTCGAGGCGATCCGGCGGCTCCGAGTGGCCCACACCGATCTCGGCATCGTCGCCCTGTCGAGTTTCTCGAGTGCGGCGAGGGTCCGCGAAACGGTTGATGCGGGAGCGAACGCGTACTTGATCAAGTCGGTCGACGTCGAGTCACTCGCCCGCGCTGTCCGCAACGCCGCTGAGGGAGTGAGCACGTTCTCCCCCGAGGCCACGCTGGCGCTCGTCGAACGTTCGAAGCCGGTCGACCCCGGATCATCGTTGACGCCCCGTGAAGCGGAGATCGCTCGACTGCTTGCGTTGGGCAAGACCAATGCGGAGATGGCCGATGAACTCACGCTCAGCGTGTTCACCGTCAAGAACCACGTCAGCAGCATTCTGATGAAGCTCCAGGTCCGCACCCGGACCGAAGCAGCCATCGTCCTCTCACAGGACTGAACGGACCGGCGGTTTCTCACCGCGACTAGTTCTTTCGGATCCCCTCCAGCGAGGGGGACGAATTGGTCCGCGTGCCTCTGTTGTCTCGATCGACCGACCTTTAGGTTCGTCGTTGGGGGTTTGAGGACATTGACAGAGATCAGGTCAAAGCAGCCAACCGAGTCGAGTGCGTCCGAGGTCAAGTTCGGGGTGCTGCATTTGACACCGGCACAGATCGCGGTCGCACGAAAGGTCCCGGTCTACATCGCCGGAATTCTCGTCGCCCTCGCGGCCGTGTGGGTACTGTTCCTCGCCGATCGATCGTGGACCGCGGAAACTTCGGCCGGCTCGGCGATTGCCGAGCCTGGGGAGTTCGTCGTCACCTTCCTCGACGGTCTGACATTTGCTGGTCTGCTCTTCGTGGTCGCCAGCGGTTTCACACTGATCTTCGGCCTGATGCGCACGGTCAACATGGCGCACGGCGCGTTCTTCCTGCTTGCTGCGTACATCGCCATCGACGTCCAGCAGCGAATGGTCGGCAAGGACCGCAACATCGCACCCGAGGACGTCTCGATGCTGCAGTGGATCCTGCCACTCCTCGTCGGTGCGACCGTGGTGGCCGTGCTCGGCGTCGCGATGCAACAGGCCTTTCTTCGGTGGAATCAGGGCCAGGACCTCCGACAGGCGCTCATCACCATCGCGGTGACGATCATCCTGGCCGACCAGATGCTGTTCCAGTACGGCGGGCTCGCCATGAAGATGACGTGGCCCGGCGACGTCGTTCACTTCTACGATGTCGCCGGCGAGCGATACGCCTCCAGCCGCCTGTTCATGCTGGGCCTATCCCTTGTCGTTGCGGTCCTGCTCTGGCTGTGGCTCAACAGAACCCGCATGGGCATCGTCATCCGTGCAGGAGTCGACGACCAGGAGATGGTGAGGGCGCTCGGCATCAACGTCGCCGTGGTGTTCGGCATCACGTTCTTCGTCGGCGCCTTCCTCGCCGGCATGGGCGGGGTGATGGGAGGCTCGTTCTCCGGCGTCGCCTTGGGGACCGACGGCCAGTGGCTGTTGAACTCGCTGATCGTGGTGATCATCGGCGGGCTCGGTTCGGTCAAGGGCGCGGTCGCCGGTTCATTGTTGTACGGCATGGTGACGGCCTTCTCGCCCGCCTATCTGCCGTCCGACTACACGTTCTATTCGATCATCTTCACCTTCGTGATCCTGGCGGTCGTCCTCGCAGTTCGGCCCAACGGCTTGTTCGGGCGGGCCGAGTGATGAAGATCAACTCGCGCACGACAACGGTGATCGTGATCGGCATCGCGCTGCTCGTCTTGCCGTTGGTCGGGTCCGACTTCTTCATCGACTTCGTGATGACGCGAACTCTGATGCTCGGCCTCGCCGCGAGTTCGGTCGTGTTCCTCTCGGCATACGGGGGTATGAACTCGCTGGCCCAGTGGCTCGTCTTCGGCGTCGCCGGGTTCACCGTGGGCAACATCGTCGCCGAGAGCGGTCGAGGCATGAAGCTCGGCTGGGAACCCTGGGTTGCCGTGCCGATCGCACTTGTCGTCGCCACACTGCTTGCCCTCGTCCTCGGCGCTCTCTCGGCACGTTCGTCGGGCATCTACTTCTTGATGCTGACACTGGTCTACGCAGTGATCGGCTTCTACTTCTTCGGCCAGGTGACCACCTTCTCGGGATTCGGCGGGATGACGGGTATCGACGCTCCGGAGTTCTTCCAGGGTGAACCGAAGCGGATCTACTACGCGGCGGCCCTGCTGTCAGCGGTGGTGTACGTCGCCTTCCGTGGAATTGCACGCACCCCGTTCGGCATGGCGTTGCAGGGGGTCCGGGATGATCCGGTCCGCATGGCATCGCTCGGCTTCAACGTCCAGATGCATCGTACGTTGGCCTTCGCGCTCGCCGGTTTCGTCGCCGGTCTGGCTGGAATCCTGAACATCTGGTGGAACGGTCAGATCGACCCGACCTCGATCGCCATCGGGCCGACGCTCGACCTCTTCATCATCGCCGTGATCGGCGGGATCATGCACCTCGAGGGCGCGTGGCTCGGAGCGTTCGTCTTCGTCTCGGCGAGCATCTACACCCGCGACATTCCGGGTATCGGCCGTATCGGGGGCGTGCTGGAAGATCGGATATTCGCCGAGGAGCGGTTCAACACCATCATCGGGTTGATTCTGCTCACGATCATGCTCGTCTCGCCGGACGGGCTCGCCGGGCTGGCCTCACGGTTCAGAAGCGGCAAATCGTCGGCGGCGGATGGTGCCGCCGCTGAGACCGCCGCGCCGTCACCGTCGACGACCGACTCATCTCAACAACAACAAACCATCCCTGGGGGACAACTATGAAATCCATATCCACCAAGCGAGTGTTGGGTGCCGCAATTGCGCTCACGCTTGTCGCTGCTGCCTGCGGGAGCGACGACGACTCCGGAAGCGAGTCGACATCGGAAACCACCGATTCCGGCGCGACCGAAGACACGAGCGCCGCGACCGAAGACACCAGTGATTCGAGCGAGGACACGAGTGATTCGAGCGACACCGCCACCGGCGAGGGGATCAAGCTCGGCATCATGGCTGAATGCGAAGGCGCGTTCGGTGCCTTCAACGAAGACACCGTTGCCGGAGCCACCCTTGCGCTCGTCGAGGGCGCCGGAGCAACGACCAACTCCACCGACACAGCGCTCGACGGTTTCAGCGGTGCATCGGTTGCGGGTGTCGACATCGAACTCGTCGGGATCGGTTGCGGTGACGACACCGCCGACCGCGCGATCCAAGAGATCCGGACACTCGTCGAACAGGACGGTGCGAACGTCGTCATCGGGCCACTGTCGGGCGACGAGGGAATCGCCATCGCCAACTATGCGCTCGACCACCCGGAAGTGACGTTCATCAACGGGATCTCCGGAGCGCAGGACGCAACGCTCCATGTCCAGGCGCCGAACTTCTTCCGTTTCAACGGAGATGGCGCCCAGTGGAATGCTGGCACCGGCTTGACGGTCCACGATGTGGCCGGCTGGGACACCGTTGCGGTGATCGCTGACGACTACGGTTTTGGCTGGACATCGGCGGCTGGTTTCGTTGCCGACTTCTGCGCCGCTGGCGGCGAAGTCGTAACACAGGTGTTTCCACCGCTCGGGACGACCGACTACTCGTCATTCGTCCAGCAACTCCCCGATCCCGATGAAGTCGACGGTTACTTCTGGGTCGTCGGTGGGACGGGCACCAACGCATCACTCGAAGCATTCGTCAACGCGAAGGGCGACCTGACGGGCGACCAGCATGCCGGCAACCTCTTCTTCAGCCCGGCACTCGCCCAGGCGCTCGGCCCGGACATCGCCGGTGCGTACGTGGGTGGCTTCGCATCGCTGCCCGGCGACATCTCCACGCCGGAGATCGAGGCGTATTTCGCGAGTGCTGACGCCACGTGGGACAGCCTGGCTGCCGGGGCCGCCGGTGGCGAGGTCGGCCCGGCCTCAGTGGCGACCGGCTTCGGCTTCGGCTATGGCTACTACGCCGCTGGAACTGCATTGGTGCAGGCCCTCGAGACCGTCGATGGCGACCTCAGCAACGATCAGGAGGCGCTCCGCGCTGCACTGTCGAGCATCGAGCTCGACCTGCCGTACGGACCGGTGACGCTCGACGAGAACCGCCAGGCGATCGTCGATACATTCGTCGCTCAGCTCGTGCTCGACGAGAAGTCCGGCGAGGTCGTGTCACAGACGATCTCGATCGTTCCCGAGGTCGATCAGACCTTCGGTGGCACGTACTCCAGCGAGACGGACCCGCCAGAGCGTGACAACACGCCCTGCGAGGAGAAGGAACTGCCGTGGCAGGGCAACCTGATCCCCGTCGTCGACGGCGTCCCGCAACGGTGACCCGGAAGTAGCACAGGAGTCACGCATCATGTCCTCGAACGTCACGTCCATCACGTCCGGCACGCAGCAAATACTGCTGCGCCTGGAGGCCGTGGCCGTGGCGTTCGGGGGCTTGCGTGCCGTGAGCGGCGTCGACCTCGAGGTGGAACAAGGCGAACGTCTTGCCGTGCTCGGGCCAAATGGTGCCGGTAAGACAACCCTGTTCAACGCGATCGCCGGCGACATCACCCCGACCGAGGGGCGTGTGATCATCAAGGGTGTCGACTGCACGGCGCTGCCATCACGCCTGCGACCGCAGCTCGGTGTCGCTCGCACGTACCAGAAGACGCGTCTGTTCAGTGGGCTCACCGTCGAGGACAACCTGTACCTTGCGCAGACCGGCAAGCGGGGTCGGCACCTGTCGCTCTGGCGCAACCGGGATGATGAGGAGATGCGTGACAATGCTCGTGCGGCCGGTCGTCGGGTCTGGATGGGCAACGAGCTTGAAACGCTCGTGTCCGACCTGTCGCACGGTCAACAACGCCAACTCGAGATCGGTATCGCTCTCGTCACGAACCCTGATCTGATCATGCTCGACGAGCCAGCCTCCGGGTTGTCGCGGGGAGAGCGCGAACGTCTCATCGAACTCCTCGAAGCGCTCCCGACGGATGTCACGCTGTTGCTCATCGAGCACGACATGGACGTTGCGCTCACCGTGTCCGATCGCGTCGTCGTGATGGCCGATGGTGAGATCGTCGCGGCGGGCGACCCGGAAGAGATCCGGCACGACCCGCTCGTGCACGCCATCTACCTGGGTCAGGCGGCCGGATCATGACTGACGAGCTCCTTCGCGTCGACGATCTGTGCGCCGGCTACGGGGCATCGCAGGTGCTCGAAGAGCTGACGTTCTCCATGGGCAACCAAGGCGTGTCGCTCGTCGGCCGCAACGGCATGGGCAAGACGACGCTCTGCAACACGCTGATGGGCATGATCTCCCCGACGTCGGGATCGATCACGTTCCAGGGTGAACGCATCGACGGTCTGGCACCGGAGAAGGTGGCCCGGCGGGGAATCGCGTACATCCCACAGGGCCGACGGCTGTTCCCGTCGCTCACGGTCGACGAGCACCTCGCGATGCTGGCCAAGGGCGCGCGGGGAAAGCGCTGGACCCCCGACGCCGTCTACGAGCTCTTTCCGCGCCTCGCACAGCGCAAGCGCAACGGTGGCGCCGAACTCTCCGGCGGGGAGCAGCAGATGCTCGCGGTCGGTCGGGCGCTCCTCCTCAATGCCGATCTCTATCTGATGGACGAACCGTCCGAGGGCCTTGCGCCCACGATCGTCGACACGCTGATCGAAGCGGTCCAGACGCTCGTCTCCGAGGGAAGCGCCGTGCTGATCGTCGAACAGAACCTGCGAGCGGCGACATCGATGGCCGAACGCCAGCTGATCATGGTCTCCGGACGGATCGAACACGAGACCACCGCGGCCGAACTGGCCGAGAACGCAGATCTCCAGCGTCAATATCTCGGCGTTGACGCATAGCCCGCCAGGAAAGGAACGACGATGACCGAACCGCTCAACATCGCTCTCATCGGATCGAAATTCATGGGACGCGCACACTCGAACGCGTGGCTCAATGTCGCCAAGTTCTTCGACTGCGACCCCGCACCGGTGATGCACACCGTCGCCGGGCGAAACGCGTCTGACCTCGAGGCGTTCGCTGCACAGTGGGGTTGGGCACACACCTCCACCGATTGGGAGACGACCGTCAACGACCCGGAGATCGGCCTCGTCGACATCGGCACCCCCAACAACGTTCACGCGCAGCAGGCGATCGCCGCGCTCGAAGCTGGCAAGCACGTCGCATGCGAAAAGCCTCTCGCGGGAACGCTCGCCGATGCCGAAACGATGGCGGCCGCCGCGGCGACCGCATCGGGAAGGACGTTCGTCTGGTACAACTACCGGCGCGTCCCGGCAGTCGCACTGGCCCACCGCCTCGTCGCCTCAGGGGCGCTCGGCCGCATCTACCACGCCAGAGCGTCGTATCTGCAGAGCTGGGGTGGGCCCGAAACCCCGCTCCTGTGGCGGTTCCAGGGCGATGTGGCCGGCAGTGGCGCTCACGGCGACCTCAACGCCCACATCATCGACGCGATCCGATTCGTGACCGGCGAGGAGATCACGGTCGTCGAAGGAGCCATCGAGCAGACATTCATTCTCGAACGTGACGTGCTCGAAGAGGGTGCAGGCGGGGAGATAGCCGGCGCCGGCGCAGCGACAGCTGCCGCCAAGGGAGCGAGCACCGTCGACGATGCAGTCGCGTTCCTCGCCCGCCTGAGTGGCGGCGGGATCGCATCGTTCGAAGCGAGTCGTCTCGCCACCGGATATCACAACGCGAACCGGTTCGAGATCCACGGCGAACGCGGGGCGCTGCGGTTCGACTTCGAACGCATGAACGAGCTCGGCTTCTACGACGCGTCCGGTGACGGGGCCACGGCTGGCTGGACCACGATCGACGTCACCCGCGGCGGTGACGGACACCCATATGCAGACGCATGGTGGCCCGACAGCCACGGTCTCGGATACGAGCACGGATTCGTCAACCAAGCCGCCGACATCGTGCGCATGATCGGCGGCGGAGCACCGGTGGTGCCGATGCCCGACTTTGCCGATGCGCTGCGTACGCAGCGGGTGCTTCACGCCGCGATCGAGTCGGCCCGCAACCGGGCGCCGGTCACGGTTTGACCATGCTTCCCGATCCAGCCACGACCGCGATAACGACCGCCAGATTCATCCAGAGAGGATCGCTATGACCACTGCCCAACCGTTCGAACCCGTCTACATGCCCGTCGGTGTGTTGACCGCTGCGCTGCAGGAGCTGACGCCGAGAGAGCGGCGAGATCCGGACCCGGACCTCGCGGTCGAAGAATGGCTCGACTACGCCGCGCAGATGGGCGCCGACAGCATCGAGTTGTCGGCCGCAATCCACCCCAGCCTGTCCGACGTTCCCGCCGAGGCGATGCTCGACCCGGTCGCGAACACCCTCGACCTGCGCGAACCGTTCTCGACGGCGCGTGCCGAGCGGGTGCTCGCCGCCGTCGCCAGCACCGGCGTCGAGATCGCCGACGTCGCATACTTCGACAACCTGCTCCATCACGATCCGACGATCCGGGCGGAGAAGGTCGACTTCATGGTCGCGACAATGGACGCAGCCGCGCTGTTGGGCGCACCGGCAGTGTGCGGGTTCGTCGGGCGCGACCAGACGAAATCGATGGACCAGAATCTCATCGAGTTCGAGAACACCTTCGTGCCCCTGCTTCGCGCCGCCAAGGAACGCGGACTTCAGTACCGCGTCGAGCAGTGCCCCATGCCGGGCTGGTCAGCGAGCGACAACTTCCACAACAACATCGGCTACGCCCCTGGGATGTGGATCGCGCTCCACCAGATCTGTGAGCGCAACGGCGTCGGCGACCAGTTCCGGGTCCACTACGACCCGTCTCATGCGATCTTGATGGGACAGGACACGCGGTCGATCTTCCAGTATCTCGCCGACGAGGGCTACGATTATCTGATCGCCGGCATGCATGTGAAGGGCCAGGTCGTCGACTCGACCGGGGTGTCCGGCTGGGGCTACGGGGGACAGACCGTCAATCGAGGGGACTGGAAGGACGGACAGGTGTCACCCGATCCCGCCGACCTGGCCAACTCCTGGAAGAAGCAGACCGTGCTGTGCGAGCACGAGCTGCCAGGTACGGCTCGCCACGATCCGCTGGCCTATCTCCAGAATCGGACCGTCGACTGGCTCGATCATCAACTTGCCGCCCGGGAGCTGCTCGACATCGACTTCGCGACGACGCCGTTGATCGTGGAACACGAATACACCCCGGCTCGCGTGCAGGACAAGGATCTGCTCAAGCCGATCCTCGAGGGCTCGATTTCGTTCACTCGCAACATCGACAAGGCCGCGGCCGACATGTACGCACTCCAGCACCAGGTGCTCGCTGCCCAGAGCATCCCGATCCAGGGCGTCGGTCGCCAGGCCTACCGGAGCTGAATGACATGACCGATTTCTTTGTCGACGTCGACAGGCCCGTCTCCTTCGCTGGAGTCGATTCGGGCGACGGGCTCGGCTATCGCATCTATGACCCCGATCGCATCGTTGCGGGGAAGCGAATGGAGGATCAGCTCCGGATCGCGGTCTGCTACTGGCACTCGTTCAACTGGCCCGGAAGCGACGTCTTCGGCGAGGGGACCTTCGATCGTCCGTGGTTGGACGCTGTCGGTGATCCGATCGAGGCGGCATTTGCGAAGCAGGACGCCGCGTTCGAGTTCTTCACCAAGTTGGGCACGCCGTTCTACTGCTTCCACGACGTCGACATGGCGCCAGAGGGGGCGACGCTTCGCGAGAGCGAGAAGAACCTCGCCCGCCTCGTCGAACGCGCTGCCCAGAAGCAGGCAGAGACCGGGGTGCGCCTGCTGTGGGGCACCGCGAACGTGTTCTCGCACCGGCGATTCGCCGCCGGCGCGGCGACCAATCCGAATCCCGAGATGTTTGCGTATGCCGCAGCCCAGGTCCGCAACGCGATGCGGGCGACGCACGAACTCGGTGGAGCGAACTATGTGCTGTGGGGAGGTCGCGAGGGATACGAGACTCTGTTGAACACCGACATGCGCAAGGAGAACGACCATCTCGCACGTTTTCTCGAACTCGTCGCGGAGTACAAGCGATCGATCGGATTCGCCGGGCAGTTGCTACTCGAGCCGAAGCCGCAGGAACCGACCAAGCACCAGTACGACTACGACTCGGCCACGGTGCATGGCTTCCTCGACCGCTACGACCTCCTCGACGAGTATCGGGTCAACATCGAGGTCAATCACGCCACCCTGGCGGGGCACAGCTTTCACCACGAGGTGGCCTATGCGCTTGACAACGGTGTGTTCGGCAGTGTCGACGCGAACCGGGGAGACCCGCAGAACGGCTGGGACACCGATCAGTTCCCGAACTCCGTCGATGAGCTGTCGCTCGCGCTCTTCGAGATCCTCCGTCACGGTGGTCTTCAACAGGGTGGCTTCAACTTCGACACCAAACTTCGACGCCAGAGCATGGACCGTACCGATCTCTTTCACGGCCACATCGGGGGGATCGACACGCTTGCCCAGTCCTTGTTGGTCGCCGAGGCATTGATCGCCGACGGCACACTCGAAGCGGAACGAGCCGAGAGGTACTCGGGATGGGAATCCGGAATCGGTCGGTTGATCCTCGCTCCCGGCGCCTCGCTCGACTCGATCGCCGAGGAGGCGATACGCAGCGCTCTCGATCCGCAACCGGTGTCCGGTCGTCAGGAGTATCTCGAGAATCAGGTCAACGCCGTGATCTGGGAAACCACGTAGGGAGTTGGAGATGGGCAGTGTTTATGTCGTCGGCACCGGTGACACGAAGCTTCGCGAATTGGAGTACGTACGTGATCTGATCGCTGCATGCGATGTCGACACCGTGCTGGTCGACGTCGGAACCACACCGCATGACACCACCGCGGATGTCGGCCCGGCCGAGGTGGCGGCTCACCACCCTGACGGAGCGGCTGCGGTCTCCTCCGACGACCGTGGGGCAGCGGTCGAGGCGATGTCTGTTGCACTCGAGCACTTCGTCGACTCACGCCTCGACGACATCTCGGGCATCATCGGCGCTGGGGGCTCGGGAGGCACCGCACTGGTCACGCCCGCAATGCGCCGGCTTCCGGTCGGCGTTCCCAAACTGATGGTGTCGACGGTGGCATCCGCGAACGTCGCCCCGTACGTCGGGCCGTCCGACATCATGATGATGTACTCGGTCACCGATGTGTCGGGCATCAATCGGATCTCTCGCGTCGTGCTCGGGAATGCTGCCCACGCGATGGCGGGGATGGTGACATCATCGATTCCACCGAGTTCGACCGATCTCCCACCGGTCGGTCTCACGATGTTCGGGGTGACGACACCTCTCGTGACGCGTCTCGCCGAGGAGCTGAGTGGCGCGTACGACCCCCTGGTGTTCCACGCCACGGGCACCGGTGGACAGTCGATGGAGAAGCTCGTCGACTCGGGAATGGTCGTCGGGGTACTCGACATGACGACGACCGAGGTCGCGGACCATCTGGTCGGCGGCGTGTTCTCCGCAGGACTGGATCGCATCGGTGCGATCGCTCGAACCAGGGTGCCGTACGTGGGCTCGGTCGGAGCGGTCGACATGGTCAACTTCGGTGCCCTCGACACCGTCCCCGCCGAGTTCGCCGACAGGAACCTGCACGTTCACAACCCGCAGGTGACGCTCATGCGGACCACAGCAGACGAGAACCGGGCAATCGGTGAGTTCATCGCGACGAAGCTGAACGCCTGCGACGGGCCCGTGCGATTCCTGCTTCCAGAGGGCGGCGTCTCGCTGATCGACGCACCCGGCCAGCCGTTCCACGACCCGGAGGCCGACGAGGCGCTGTTCGCGGCGATCGAGGCGAACGTTCAGCAGACTGCCGACCGAATCGTCACGAGGGTGGCGGCCAACATCAACGACGAAGAGTTCGTGCAGGCGGCGCTGGCCGCGTTCGCGGACGTCATGAGGGACTGAGAGGCAACGATGACACCGACGCGCAGCGAAGTACTCGACAAGTTCCGCGGGATGATCGAGCGGGGTGTCCCCATCGTCGGCGGCGGAGCCGGTACCGGCCTGTCCGCCAAGTGGGAGGAAGCTGGCGGCATCGACCTCATCGTGATCTACAACTCGGGCCGCTATCGGATGGCAGGTCGCGGCTCGCTCGCAGGCCTGCTGGCCTACGGCAACGCCAACGAGATCGTCGTCGACATGGCCAAGGAGGTACTCCCGGTTGTGTCGCACACTCCGGTGCTCGCCGGGGTCAACGGCACGGACCCGTTCTACCAACCCGAGGTGTTCCTGCCAGAGCTCCGTCGGCTCGGATTCGCAGGTGTCCAGAACTTCCCGACGGTGGGATTGATCGACGGGGTGTTCCGACAGAACCTCGAAGAGACCGGCATGGGCTTCGGCCACGAGGTCGAGATGATCCGAGTTGCCGCCGAGCTCGACTTGCTCACGACGCCGTACGTGTTCAGTGAAGCCGACGCGATGGCGATGACCGAGGCCGGCGCAGACGTGATCGTCTGCCACATGGGCCTGACGACCGGCGGGTCCATCGGTGCCGAGACCGCGCTGACGCTCGACGACTGCGTGGAGCGGATCGACGCGTGGGCCGCAGCGGCCCGATCGGTGCGCTCCGATGTGATCGTGTTGTGTCACGGGGGCCCGATCGCGATGCCCGACGACGCGTCGTACGTGCTGCAGCATGCCGACGGGATCCACGGGTTCTACGGCGCCTCGAGCATGGAGCGCCTGCCGACCGAACAGGCGCTCAAGACCCAGACCGAGGCCTTCAAGGCCGTCACGTTCTAGCCATACCGATCAAGGAGGACCATATGTGTTTCGTCTGCGTCGACGACGTCGAATGGGAAGAGCTCGACTGGGGTGATCTCGGTTGGGTCGTGCGGCCGGCCAACGTGCCTGACGCCGCCAAGTTGTGTGTGCTCGACGTCAGGATCCAACCCGGGCAGGGTCACGATTTCCACCGTCACCCCAATCAGGAGGAAGTGATCTTCCTCCGCAGCGGCACCGTCGAGCAGTGGGTGGAGCAGGAACGGCGTCAGCTCGAGCCCGGTGACGTCGCGTTCATCCCGATGGACACCGTGCACGCGACGTTCGTCGCGGCCGACGCCGCCGAGCCGGCGCGCGTGCTGGTCGTGCTCGGACCCAGTCACGGCGTCGAGGGCTACGAGGCCGTCGACGCGTCGACCGAGGAGCCCTGGGCATCGCTGCGCGCCTGACGGGCGACGAGATCTATTCACAACACGCCGGTCCG
The DNA here is from genome assembly GCA_035527095.1 of Ilumatobacteraceae bacterium. Taxonomy (GTDB): domain Bacteria; phylum Actinomycetota; class Acidimicrobiia; order Acidimicrobiales; family Ilumatobacteraceae; genus Sva-07. Next base: position 14,763 of record DATLBC010000076.1, read on the forward strand.
CCGGCGAGAGGAGGGCACGAAGGTGCACCTGTCAATGCACAACTGGATGCGGTCGGAGCCACTCGAGGTGACCCTGGCCCGACTCAAGCGATGCGGCTACGGCAGCATCGAGATCAAGGGTGAGCCCGATCAGTACGACTCGTCCGAGGTCCGCGATCTGCTCACCAAGTACGAACTCGACTGTTGGGGCGTGATCACGCTGACCCTGGGCGCGCGCAACCTTGCGGCCAAGGACGAGGCACAACGGGCCGCCACGGTGCAGTACATGAAGGACTGCGTCACCTTCTCCAAGGAGCTCGACGGCGAGGAGATCTCCATCGTGCCCGCCACGGTCGGCAAGGTCGAACCCGATGGCACCCCCGAAGAGGAGTGGCAGTGGGTCGTCGACGGGCTCAAGGAGGTGCACGAGCACGCGACCGCTGCCGGAATCCGGATGGCGATCGAGCCACTCAACCGGTTCGAGACCTACTTCGTGAACCGCGGTGACCAGGCGTTGGCGCTCGCCGATGCCGTGGCGCCCGATGTCGGGGTCTGCCTCGACGCGTTCCACATGAACATCGAAGAGGTCGACTTCTGTCAGGCGATTCGCGACGTCGGCGACCGGCTCGTCGACTTCCACGTCGCCGACAACAATCGCATGGCGTGCGGCATGGGTGCCCTCGACTGGGCCAAGATCGTCGGCACCCTGCAGGATGTCGGATACGACGGTGCCCTCACCGTCGAGTTCGTCGCTCCGGTCGACCGGACGCCGGCGAACAAGTTCCCGAACGCGGTGGAGACCAATCCGGTCGACATCTCGCCCGAGGAACTGCAGTTCATCATCGACCACGGCAGCAGCCTCCTCTCCGAGGAGTTCTACGACATGCTCGTCGAGAAGTGTGCAACCACGCTGTTGCCGCTCATCTGAGTCGACGCGACCGACCATGAAGATCCGAGACGTGCGGGCGCGGTGGATCCAGTGCCCGATCCCCGAGGCGCAGCAGCACGTCTCGGACTTCGGTCGCATCACGAGCTTCGACGCGGCGATCGTCAGCGTCGAGGTCGACGGCGGTGTCGTCGGTTGGGGCGAGGCCAAGGCGGGTGTGGGCAGTTCCGGCCCGTGTCGCGCCGTGGTCGAGGCGGTCAACGACGATTACGCACCGGCGCTCGTCGGGCAGGACGCCAGGCGCATCACCGCGATCTGGGACACGATGTACAACGGCACCCGTGCGGGGTACGCACTCGAGCGTGGGCGCGGCTTCCCGGTGCTCGGCCGACGGGGCGTGACGATGAGCGCGATGAGTGGCGTCGACATGGCGCTCTGGGACCTGCTCGGCAAGTCGCTCGGGGTGCCGGTGGTCGACCTGTGGGGCGGCCCCCGTACCGACACGATGCCGGCCTATGCGAGCGGCGGCTGGGCCGACGCCGACGGCATCGGCGCCCAACTCAACGGCTATGTCGAACACGGCTTCCGAGCGGTCAAGATGCGGGTCGGGATCATGGACGGCGACGTCGCAACGAGTGTCGCTCGCGTCCGCGCAGCCCGAGCGGCGATCGGGCCCGAGATCGGGCTCATGGCCGATGCTCACGGCACGTACAACGCCACCGATGCCATGCGATTTCTCGTCGGTGTGGAAGACGTCAACCTGCGTTGGTTCGAAGAGCCCGTCAACGCCGACGACCTCGCTGCCGCTCGCCGCGTGCGCGCCTCGACCCGGACACCCATCGCTGCCGGCGAGAGCGAAGCGACGCGATTCGATTTCCGCGAGCTGATCGCGCACCAGGCAGCCGACGTGCTGCAGCCCGACCTGGCGATCTGCGGAGGGCCGACCGAAGGCCGCCGTATCGCCGCTCTTGCCGAGACCTACCAGCTCGAACTCGCGCCGCACTGCTGGGGCTCCGCCCTGTCGTTCAACGCCGGGGTCAGCTTGGCGTTCTCCAGCTCGGCTGCGCGAACGATCGAATACTCGCTCGGTGGCAACCCGCTGCTCCGCGATATGCCCATCGATCCGCCGACGGTCGACGACGGTGTCGTGCACGCACCGACCGCTCCCGGCTTCGGCATCGAACCCCGACCGGAATTCCTGACTGAATACGAGGTGACCTGATGACCAACTACATCCATCACGCCAACGTGATGGTCGACGATCTCGCCGCGGCGATCGAGTTCTACGGTGACGTCCTCGGCCTCGAGCGGGCCGAGACGCCCAACCTCGGGTTCCCGGCCCAGTTCTTCGCCGTCGGCGACCAGCAAGAGATCCACGTCAACGAACTCGGTGACGTTCACCCGGAGCGCTCGCACTTCTGTCTGCGACTCGACGACTTCAACGGCGTGTTCGCGCGGGCGCTCGAGCGCGGCGTGTTCGAGAAGGAGACGTGGGGAGGCGCCCGACGGCTGCCCTCCGGGGTGATGCAGGCCTTCGTGCGCGATCCGTCGGGCAACCTGATCGAGATCTCGTGCGGGGCCGACCAGCCCGTCGACCCCGCGATCTTCGACCTCGGCTTTTTCGATGCGTCCACGAGGTAGCTCGTGATCCTCCTGCTCGAGACCATCCACCCGGACGCCCAGGCGATCCTGGAGGAGGCAGACGACCTTGAGCTGGTTCGCGATCCACACGCGTTCGATCCGGCGGCCTACTCGGACGTGCGCGCGATCGTCACCCGCGGCAGGGGTCGGGTGACGGCCGACGTCGTCGCCGCGTTCCCCGACCTGGCCGCCGTGGCGCGCTGTGGTGCCGGCCTGGACAACATCGACACCGATGCCGTCGCGGCGGTCGGTGCCAAGGTCCTGCACGCCCCCGGGGTCACGACCGGCGCCGTCGCCGAACAGGCACTGCTGCTCATGCTCGCCGTCGGTCGCCGGCTCGCCGAGGTCGATCGGGAGGTCAAGGCCGGCAACTGGGCCGTCCGGGAAGGTTTCACCAGTACCGAGATGCGGGGCAAGCGGCTGGGCATCGTCGGGTACGGAGCGATCGGTGCTCGCATCGCCGAGCTCGGTCGGGCGCTGGGCATGGACGTGGTGTGTACCACCCGACGGACCGAGGGGCTCGACGTCGAAAGGCTCGATCTCGATGAGCTCCTCTCGACCTCCGACGTCGTGCAGATCTGTGCACCGCTCACCGAAGCGACACGGGGAATGATCGGCGCCGCACAGTTCGCAGCGATGAGGCCGGGAGCGATCGTGGTCAACACGGCCCGCGGCCCGCTCGTCGACCACGGTGCACTCGCCGACGCCCTGGAGTCCGGTTCGATCGCAGGGTACGGCGCCGACGTCTGGGATCCCGAACCACCACCGCCGGACGACCGAGTGCTCGCGCACCCGGCCACCGTGGTCACGCCGCACGTGGCCGGCTTGACCGACATGACGTACCGGGAGATCTGCGTCCGTCCTGCGAACGGAGTAGCACAGGTGCTCCGCGGCGAACGCCCCGACCCGACGTGCGTCTTCGAGGTCGGCGCGTGATCGGATGCCGGGCGACGCCCGCCAACTTCGCCGAACTGCTGCGGTCTGAACGTCAGCGGTTGGCCGGCGCCGACACGAACGCCGACCCTGCCTGCACTCTTCCGGCGAGTGACGTCCAAGGCGCCATCGATCGGTGCTTCCACCCCCGGCGACCGCGGGGAAGCGAAGATGCCGGAGCGGTTCGCCTCGCCCCGTCAGAGCTGACGACGGAATCGTCGGCCGCCCCTGTAGTGCAATGGCACAAGTGCAGATGGCACCTGACAGCGCTCCGCGGAGTCCCAATGGTGCACCTGGGGAAGTTCGAGTCGTGCGGAGGGTAGCGCGCCATGGAGAGGCAACGTCGGGAAGCGCCGCCGCGCTCGCCCATTCTCGCGAGGGCGAGGGGAGTCCGCTCGTGTTCCTTCACGGCCTAGGGGCCTCAAAGGCGCAGGCGCGGACTGCCGTCGCCGGCATCAGAGACGTCGAGCGATTCACCATCGACGCTCCGGCACATGGCGAATCTGCCTCGTCGCCAGTACCGCTGAACTTCGGTTCGTTCGCCCGGGCGGTGGTCGACCTTCTCGACACGCTGGACATTGCCACGGCGATCCTAGGTGGCATCTCGATGGGAGCGGGGATCTCGCTGCGGATCGCCCGCGACTTCCCGGATCGGGTCTCCGCACTCGTACTCGTCCGGCCCGCATGGACCGACCGACCGGCCCGACCCCACCTCGACATCATCGCCGACATCGGTGAATGGGTCGAGGTCAGCGGCGCCGACGGAGCCCGCGACCGGCTACGCAGCGACGACCGATACCAACGCATGGTCGAGCACGAACCACTCGCCGCGGCGAGCGTCGCAAACGCTATCGAGAGCGTCGCCGCGACCGGTCGGCCCGAGGTGCTGCAAGCAATGGTCGAGTCGTCCCCGGTCGACGATCTGCGCGAGCTCGCTGAGTTTCACCACCCGACACTCGTCATCTCGACCGAACGCGATCGATTACATCCGGTGCGCGTCGCAGAAGCCGTCGCCGCCGCACTCCCGAACGCCACGTCGATGACGGGCCCGCCCCGGTACCTCGAGCCCACCGCGCATCAGGAGTTCCTCACTCATGCCATCAACTCATTCGTGCCCGTCGAGCACCGCCGACCGGCACGAGCCACAGGAGACCGACCATGATCACCGCCCGCCCGACTACCGAACAGATCCTCGCTCGGCTGCGCAAGAAGCAGGACGATGGGCTCCCCATCATGATCGCGAGCGCCGGCTCCGGTCTCGTGGCCAAGCTGCTCGAGAAGGCAGGTACCGACTGCATCAACACGTTCTCCGGTGCGCGGCTCCGCGCGAACGGCATGGGGACCATGTCGATGATGTGGCCGATCCTCGACTCGAACAAGCAGACCCTCGACTACACCAGCGAAGACATCATGCCGGCACTCGTCGGCGACTCGTTCGTGTGCGCGTGCATCAATGCGAACGACCCACTGCGCGACATGAGAATGGTGCTCGACGACCTCAAGCGGATGGGTGTGCAGTCGGTGTCCAACATCGGGCCGTCGGTCAGCTACGTCGACCACGACTCCGAGATCTACAAGGTGCTCACCAGCGCAGGGATCACCATCGACAACGAGATCGAGATGCTCCAGCTCGCCAAGGATGAGATGGACATGGTGTCGATCGGCCTCGCCTTCACCGAGGAGGACGCGCTTCGGATCTGCGCCGAGGCACAACCGCACGTGTTCTGCTTCCACGCGGGCACGACCAAGGGGGGCCTGTCTGGTTACGACAGCGGCATCGACCTCGAGACCACGGCAGCCAACACCGACGCAGTCCTGGTCAAGCTCCGCGACGTGGCCCCCGACACGCTGCTCGTCTGTCACGGCGCTGCCATGGAAACGATCGAAGACGCCCAGTACATGCTCGATCACACCTCGGCCGACGGCTTCTGGACGGGCTCGTCGACTGAACGGCTCCCGATCGAGCGAGCCGTCACCGCCGCCGCCGAAGGCTTCGCAGCACTGCGATTCTCGAACCCCGCCGACACCGCCTGAACAACTCGACACACCACAGGAGAACACCATGACAACCGTCGCAATCCTGGCCACGATGGACACCAAGGCCGCCGAAGTCCGATGCCTCTCAGATGCCGTCGTCACCGCGGGCGGCACGCCCTACGTCATCGACATCGGTGTCGTCGGTGACGCCGATCAGGACGTCGACGTCACGAATGAGACCGTGGCCGAGCGCGGCGGTACGCCGCTGAGCGAGCTGCGCATCGACCCCTCGCGCGAGGTCGCATCCGAGGTGATGGTCGCCGGCGCCACTGCAATCACCACCGAGCTCGTCGAGGCCGGGACGATCGACGCGATCGTCGGTCTCGGCGGCACCCAGGGCACCAACAACGGATCGCAGGTCATGCAATCGCTTCCGTACGGGTTCCCCAAGATCATGGTGTCGACGATGGCCTCCGGCGACACGTCCCCGTACGTCGGTATCAAGGACATCACGATGATGTTCTCGGTCAGCGACATCCTCGGCGTGAACCCGCTGCTCCGCCAGGTGCTCGCCAACGCGGCCGCCGCGGCGGTCGGCATGGGTGCCGTGCCGCGAGCCGGCCTGACCGAACGTGACCGACCGGTCGTCGCGATCACCAACCTCGGTGTACTCACCGCCGGCACCATGCGGGCCATGGAACGGCTCGACGCCGCCGGCTACGACTCGATCGTGTTCCACGCCGTCGGGTCCGGCGGTCGTGCAATGGAACAGCTCATGCGAGAGGGCGTCATCGACGCGGTGTTCGACTACGCGCTCGGCGACCTCAGCGACGCCGAACTCGACGGCCTCCGTGCCGCCGACGAAGATCGTCTCACGGTCGCCGCGGAACTCGGGCTGCCGCAGGTGGTCGTGCCCGGTGGCACCGACCACATCGGCATCATGCTCGACGCCCCCAACGAGGTGCCCGACAGGTTTGCCGATCGCACCTACACGTTCCACAACCCGGTGATCCTGGTGCCACGCACGAGCGCGGAAGAGCTGCAGAGAGTCGCCGCGGTCATCGGCCAACGCCTCGCGAACGCCAGCGACAACACCGTCGTCATGGCGCCGACGGCCGGCCTCAGCAGTTACTCGGTCCCGGGCGGTGCCCTGGTCGACCCGGCCGCCGACCGGGCGTTGCTCGACGCGCTGCGGGCGGCGCTCCCCGAGACGGTCGACTACGTCGAGGTGGACGCCGGCGCCGAGGAGCCCGCCTTCGTCGATGCAGCCGTCGACCGGCTCGTCTCACTGATCGAAGCCTCCGCCAAGTGAAGAGTCGATGGAATGACATCGACGTCCCGACGGGGGACGCCCTCGCCGTCCGCGCCTACAGCTCCCGCCTGATCGGTGGCGACCGCGCCCTCGTCCTGCACGGCGGAGGGAACACGTCGGTCAAGGCCACCTCGACCGACCGATTCGGCGACGACCACGAGGGCGTGTTCGTCAAGGCCAGCGGATTCGACCTGGCGACGATGGGCGCCGAGGGGTTCACCGGGATGGAACGTGAGTCGGTCACCCGCCTCGCCGAACTCGACACACTCAGCGACGGCGACATGGTCGCCGAGCTGTTGCGGGCGCGGTTCGACCCGGCCGCCAACAACCCGTCGATCGAGGCGATCGTCCACGGGCTGGTGCCGTTTACGTTCGTCGATCACACCCACGCCGATGCGATCGTGACCGTGTCGAACCTGCCCGACGGGCAGGAGCGGCTCGCCGACATCTTCGGCGACCGGGTGCTCGTGCTGCCGTACGTGATGCCTGGCTTCGTGCTGGCGAAGCAGTTCGCCGGTGTCATCGATCGGCTCGGAGGAGTCGACGGCGTGGTGTCGTCCCACCACGGCCTGTTCACCTTCGCCGACAATGCACGCGAGAGCTACGAGATGACGATCGCGCTCGTCGACAAGGCGGAGCAGCACCTCGTCGAGAACTTCGGCCCGTCCATCCTCCGGCCAACTCGTCCGTCGGACCCGCTCCGCGTCGCCCGAGCCCGTCGGTGTGTGTGCGAGGCCGCGGGCTGCGCGCAGATCTCGCTGCCGGCCACCAACATCGACGCCGACTCAGTGCAGGCCGTAGCCGACATGGTCCGGCGCGGCGTCCTCACGCCCGAGCACGTCATCCACAACAAGCCGTTCCCTGCGCTGATCGGTGATGACATCGAAGTCTCCATCGAAGAGTTCTCGGCCCGCTACGACGCCTACGTCGATCGCGCGAACGATCCTGGGCTCACCCGTCTGACCCCGCACCCGCACTGGGCGCTGTTCGGGGACGGCTCGATCCGGTCGTTCGGTCCCAATCCGAGCCGCGCCCGGGTCTCGGCCGACGTCGCCGCCACGACTGTCCACGCGATGGGCCCCGCCGTCGCCGTCGGGGGATGGGAAGGGCTCGACGAGGAGGAACTCCGGGAGCTCGAGTACTGGGATCTCGAGCAGGCGAAGCTCCGTCGTCAGCCAGCGCCGAAGGCCCTGACCGGCAAGATCGCGTACGTCACGGGCGCGGCCTCGGGAATCGGCCGGGCCTGCGCGGAAGACCTCGCGGCGCAGGGTGCCCTGGTCGTCGCGACCGACATCTCCGAAGCCGTCACCGACCTCACCGGCGGCTCGATCGACGGACGGGTCGTCGACGCCACCGACGCGGCGCAGGTCGAGGCGTCGCTTGCCGCCGTCGTGCACGACTACGGCGGTATCGACATGGTCGTGTCGACCGTCGGGATCTTCAAGACCGGTCAACTCGTCGAAGAACTCGACGATGCGACGTGGCGAGCATCGCTCGACGTCAACCTGACGTCGCACCAGATGCTGGCTCGCGCCACGATCCCGTTCCTGCGCCATGGCGTCGACCCGGCGATCGTGTTCGTCGCCTCCCGCAACGTCACCGCGCCCGGCGCCGGAGCGGCGGCCTACTCCGTCTCGAAGGCCGGCCTGACCCAGCTCATGCGCGTCCTCGCGCTCGAGCTCGCACCGGATGGCATCCGTGTCAATGCGGTACACCCCGATGCCGTGTTCGACACGGCACTATGGACCGACGAAGTGCTCGCCACGTCAGCGGCCCGTTACGGGATGACCGTCGAGGAGTACAAGACACGCAACCTCCTGTCGGCCGAGGTCTCCTCGCACGACGTCGCCGCGGCAGTCACCGCGCTGGTCGACGGCACGCTGTCGAAGACGACCGGTGCTCAGATCCCGATCGACGGCGGCAACGAGCGGGTCATCTGACAGGGAAGCGTCAGCTCGGCAACGGCTCGCCGCGCACCAGGGCTTCGGCGGCCGACGCCGGCAGGAACTCGCCGACACGCAAGGTGCGATTCGGGTCGTGTGAGAAGACCTCGCTCATGTGCTTGGTGATGTTGCGTCGGACCTCGTCGAGATCGATCGCGTCCGCCTGCTCGAATTCGTCGACCGGAACGGCGATGACGTCATGGTCCTCGTCGTCGTTCTGCCACTGCTCGAGGAGTGCGATCGCCGAGCACGTCATCCGCGTGCCGCTCGGGATCGGGTCGTCGCTCAGGACGAACACGTCCAGGCAGTCGCCGTCGCCCGACACGACCCCGAGCACGAACCCGTAGGCATACGGGTAGGGCCACGAGACCGGCTCTTCGAAGAGCGGGACGAGCTTCTCCTCATCGTGGTGGATCTTGGTGGTGGCACCCTGCGGGTTCTCGACGAAGACCTCGAAGCGAAGCGTTTCCATACCCCATGTTCGCACGACAGCCGGCACTGTTGCGTTGATCGTTCAGGGACGCAGGTCGGCGCGTTGGGCACCATCGCGATCGGTCACATCGCTGGAGTGAGTTCGTCAGATCTCGCCAGGCGATCCGGACTTCGAGGTGTTGTATCGGCGCCGCAACGATGCCGAAAGCATCAACCGGCACCTCGACGACACGCTGTGGCTACGGCGGGCGCACAGCATTGGGAACCGACGGCAGTTGTTGAACGTGTTCACGTACGCGCTCGGCGTCAACGCCTTGAGCATGCACGTGCG